>JAJTZB010000001.1:300000-423742 GCA_032906765.1 Nitrososphaerales archaeon | reverse complement strand
TACCGCTTAGGGTGGTCTGGGTCAGCCCGAGGCAACTGGTGATCCTTCTCTCGTCCTTCCTTGTAGGGATGACCTTCTCTGCTCCTTTTCCGACTGCCACGCTGAAGCTGATTCCGGTCGGCTCATTCCTTCTTGCCGGTCTGGTGCTGGCGTTCTGGCCGGTGCGTATGCTGACACCAGAGCAGCTCATTCTGGTTAGGCTGCGAAGGCTCTCGACGATTGCATCACAACGTCATGCGAAAAAGGAAAGCAGCGAAGAGGAGGCGGAAGAAGAAACGGCCTTCCAGATGGAGGCCGACAGCGCCGAGTCGTTCGCTCCTCTTTCGATAAGCGGGAGATGGAGGAGGACCAAGCTGCCCAGGAAGGTCTCGCTCTACGTCGACGGCGTGCCGAGAGCCGGGGCAGAAGCTCTTGCTACACCGGTGAGCGACACGGAGAGCGGCTACACCATCGTCTTCCTGCCCACCGCTGCCGACATAGGCATTCGCGAGCTAGAGGTTCGTGTCGAGGGAGAGGAGAGGCCCATCTACAGGAAGAAGGTCGAGGTGAAGGTTAAGGGAGCGAGGTCGCTGGAGATGAAGAAGGTCGCTTAACATGCAATCGCTGGGATTTGCAGACACTCAAGTGGGCCAGAGTCTCTATCCGATGGAGAAACGCTTTCGTTGACGAAAATTCCTGGGCTCGAATAGCACGTCGGTTACGGAGAAGCAACTCTTCAGTGCAATTCGTCCGTCAGTTTTAGCAGTGTTTCCCCTTGCTTGGTCAGTCCGTAAAGAACAATCGTTCCATAGGACGAAGTTGCTCTGATAAAACCATACTCGTTCAGGACCCTAATATGGTGGTCAACAGTCTTCCAATCGAGGCTCAATTCATTAGCCAGCTGTAGCCTGTCTTTGGGCGCAGCTAGGGCTTTGAGGATTGATAGTCTCGTAGATCCTCCCTTCATCTTGAGGATCAGACGGAAGGAATCCGAGTCGAGCCCGGCGTTCTTCCATCTCGACCTAACTCTTCCCCGCCATATCCAGGCCAACCCAACTACGGACCAGCCTAGAGGGAAGGTTAGAGGCGAAACTATCTTGGCGTCTTCAAATACTGACGCCAGCGGAGAACCAGAAGGTGCGAGGCTGGACGTCACGCTTGGGAGGAGCAACGAAACGAATGCGAAGGTGTTGAAGACTGCGATTAGCATCAGAACCGAAATGGCTATTGTAGAACGAGACAAACCAACATCAAAGTAGATTTTGTGTTTTATAGTTTTGCCAGAACGTTTGGGTAAAGCAATTTACGAATCAAGTCCTGATTTGCAGAACAGCAATGACAGAATCACGCCAGCTAAGAACACGGCATCTGTCGTTGGTTGTCTTCATATCTGTTGTCATCGTGGGCAGCGGTTTGTTTGGTCTTGCGCTGGCTGGTAGAACAGGCTCCTCAACGCGGGGTTTTTCTCTAAGACTTCCAAGCGCATCAAACAACTACTTCTTTGGAAGTTCTGGAACCAATTTCACAGGGTGGCTAATGCCGGCACACACTCTCGTATCGACTTCGTACACCACAAATCGAAGCCTCAACGGCTTCGTCAGTGCCACCTTGAACGTGTTTCCTTATCGCTTGCCCCAAAACGGGACATTGTATCTTGGGCTCTATGTGAACGGCAAGCTGGCAGCGAGTAGCTCGTATGACCTAGGGCAAAGCGTAGCGCACCCGGCTGCGATCCTGCAAGACCTCGTGAATGGGTCCGGGAATGCCTTGTCCAGTTTCATTCCATCGTTGGAAGGATACACCGTCACCCTCTCTTTGCACAGTTCGTTACCCGCAGGTGCCGTCATCACTGTTACTGCGTATGTCTCCGCTCCAATTTGGGCGCAGATCGACTCGGGAGCCCCGGGCCTTTCGCATGTCGACCCCACATCCTCTCCATTACCCAGTTCCCTTGAACCGGGGCAGGTCTTGGCTCCTTACACGTTAAGCATCCAGGTGCAATCGAATGCAGCGTAGCATCTTAGTCTGGACTCCGATTCTTGCGCTGCTTTTCACTTCGTTGTCTCTTGTCACGCCGGTAGCAGCAGCGACAGGGTATGTCGGTAACGACGACGCCGAATTCGGTTTCCCCAGCAGTCTGTGTAGCGCACTCATAGGGCCCAACGTGAACGCTACCGCGTCCCTTCAATCGAACTTAGTGTACACATCAGGCGACGGGCAAATGAGCCTGCAGTACAATCCAGATTTGGACGCCTCGAAACAGTGCCAGACCGGTCCATGGTACGGAGGCGCCGACTGGTTCCAATCGGGTATTATTGCAAAAAGCAGCAATAACTGTGCCGTATTCACAATTGAAGTCTACAACACATACTGGGGATCCACCGATTGGAGTTGGTATTCTAACAGTGGGAATTGCACAACCGTGAGCGCGATGTTCAACGGAGGAGCGCAGTGGTACATATCGGAACACAGCAATGCGTGCCTTACGAATTGTGGTAGCGGCTTCGAAAAGATCGATTCTGTCAGCTTTTACGTCGTTGGAGGATCAGGAGGGGGCAGTTATTACTACACTGAAAACACGCCCACAAATTGGTACTGGCTTCGTTCGAATGTCTGCTTTTGCGGAGTGACCGATGGTGGGACCATTTACAACCCAACCTTTACCACCGCCAGCGGAACGCTAGACTACAAGCTTGGCTCGGGTATTGTTCCTGGTAGTTTCGGTATCATCGGACCTCCCATTGACATTGGGACTGCCGAGGATTCGAACATGCAGTTTGGCTGCATGTCCCAAGTGTCATCGGTCTACCTGACTCAAAGTTTCGACCTGACTGGACACTGCTAGTTCGGTTAATCAGTTCTCGCACCCGCCAAGAACTCCTGATTCTTCCCAGACGACAACGCTTCCCGACCTTTAACTTACGCTCGATTCTGGGAGCACGACGCGAACTTCTTGAATAGATAACCCGAGCTAAACTAATGAAGAGCATGAGGTCTCTGGGATCTCAATCATTCTCTAAAGTAGAAATTCTATCTGCGGTTATATTACTCAAATGGGTTAATTCTCATGTCCTTCGTCTACGAGGTCGGCCCCATCAACTACTTCAACCTCAGCGAGCCAGAGAGGAACGCGGTACTTTCTGGGTTCGCAGCCGCGCTCCAGCAGTTAAGCTCAGCAGTGGTCTTCTACGTCAGATTGGATACGATGAGCGTCGTCGTCGGAAACGAGCTCTACAGCGTGAACTACAGGCGCTACTTCCTCGAGAGCGACCAGGCACTCGAGGGCTTCCTCGCTACGATGGGCCTGCAGGAGAAGTACGTCAGACTGATGGAGATGCCAGGCTACAAGGTCGCCAGCAACCTTCCCAGATACGCCGTCCTCGACAACGGGGACCTGGCGAAGGCCTACACGATAACGGGCGTCGCCTCCGACCTCGACATCGCCTTCCTCGCGAAGGACATGGGGGAGGGCAGCATCATCGACAAGACGGACGAGGTGAGGATACGGATAGAGCCTCTTCGCGGCCGCTTCGATTCGCTACGTGAGAATGTTCCGTCAAGTTGTCGGTGGGTAAGTATGGATACTATGCATTGGGTGACTACTCTGGCTCAGAGAACGACATGTAACCAGGACCATGGCTAGGATCTTAGCCCGTACTTTTTCATCAGCTCGGCCTCCGCCGCCCTGATTTCCTGGGCCTGTTTAACCAAGGTCTTCGTGTAACGGTAGTCCACCAGACCGACATAGAGCCACGCCAAAGTTAGAGCGAGGACTCCCAGCTCTACGCCCATCAAAGAGGGATCCACGAGGTTCACTGTCTGGCTGGTGACGCCGAGCATGAACGGCAGGACTACCAGTTGCGAAGCATAAGTGACCGCCAGCACAGCCGCGACGAATATCGTTATCAGCGAAAGTGTCTTGATCTTCCTTCCACCGTTCTCGATGCGCTGCAAGAACTCCTCGTGGAGCTCCAAGCCTGAGACCATGGGGTCCTCCTCTTCGGACATACGCAATTTGCACCCCTCCAGGCCTTAAAACACCAACTCACGATAAGTGACCTAGGGTGTCAGCCTCACTAGCACGCTCTCAAGGTCGTCCAACACCTTCATCCCCTCCTGGGTGACATGGTAGACGTCATGCCCGTCCAAGAGCTCCTTCCTCACGATATCCTCCTAGAAGTCACCAACCGGAGAAGTACTGATGTGAAGGCGTTGAAGACCACTTTGTCGGGATGATTCTGGTCTGGTAGAGAAAGGCCCTGTCTCGTGCGCAGGGGCTGATTGCTTACTCGATTGCCTCAAATCAGAGGGATTGCATGGAGGCCTTCCTCACGGTGTAGCCTCAAGCGACCGATCGTTCATTCATCCTGCCTGTCTCATCAGCGCGTCGTTAGCCTCATTGATTTCCTTGACCTTATCCTCCACCAGCTTCCGCTGCGCAGGGGTGGCGCCAGCTGGCAGCTTATCCACATGGTACTGCTTCATCAATTCCTGGTAGACCGCCTTGATCACCTCTGGAGTAGCACCAGGCCTGAGGCCCAATACTGCCCAGTAGTCTTTCTCTGGGGTGGCGGGTTGCGGGGTGCGCTGCCTTACGGAATCCACCAACTCGTCGAAGGTCGTTGTAATTACATATGGGTAGAATCTCATTGCTTCATCGTAGATTCGGCGGGCTTCGTTAACGCCCCCGGACGCAATAAGAGACTTCAGCTTTTCAGAGAAATGGGCCTGTGTGCCGTTGTACATCTTAATTGATAGAATCTGGTCAATCTGAGTTTCGAAGAAGCTGACCTTGGTTTTTTGAAATGCAACTTCCAGTAGTGAAGACCTGCCTTCACAGTCCAAGAACTCCCAGCGGTCGCCTTTGCCATCAAGAGTCTGGTATGTTATGAGAAGGAAAGGAAGAAAGAAAACATGCAAAACCTCATGAGTCATAGGATCCGCGAACAAACGTCGAAAGAGCGCTGACTGTACGGCCTCCTTTGCTGTGAGAAAGTTGCTGTTGAGCATTTTGAGTGCCTGGGTGTCATATGTTGAGTTGAAACTATCCTCGTACCCTTGATTCATAGAATCCACTTTCTTGTACAGCGGAGTCAACAATTCAAAGCACTCGATTACATCAATATTTGGTGGCACCACGATCTCATTGCCTGTGGGTAAAAGTTCAACGAAGCGATCCATAGAAGGGGGTGCCGGAGAGGTCGGAAAGAGGTACTCCATAATGTGAACTACATCTCCTGCCCCAGCTACGAAGTGCTTCCTTCTGCTTGCTGAATCGAAATCTGACAGGAGCGCAGATATCGCCTCTCGTGGAACAGCCAGTCTTACCAGAAGGTCCTTTGGAGCCAGATGAATCGGCCCATGGACCCTGCAGATGGCGAACGGAAAGTAAATCTTGGCTATCCCCACCACTTTCTCTTCCTGCTGGAGAAAGCCCTTCTTCTTCCTCAGAGCTTCGGCGACAGCATTAACATCCAAGTCCAGTCTTGCGCACACCATCTTACCTTCAGCGAGAAGCTGCTTTGCGCGTTTCTCCTCAATCAGGATGACTTCTAGCACTTTCTTGGCCTCTTGAATGGAGCTGGCCCAGAGTTCGGCGTCGTCCAAAGCTATCCTGATCTGTTTGCCGTCGCTGAGTTCCAGAATCAGGAACTTCTTCTTGCCAAACCCTGCTTTTTCGACCAAGCTCTTTGCGTTGACTATCTCTGAAAGGGGCACTAACTTCGAGCCAGTGTTCTCAATGAAGCTAAGGTTGCTCTCGGCGAGTTTAAGCGCAGCGTGGGTCATCCTTCCGTCAAAGAGTACTTCCGTCGTGCCATAGCTCAGAAGGGCCTTTTCCCGAGTCAACCCCCACTCTTCGGTGGTTGGGTAAGGCCGTGATAAAAGCGGAATTACCAACCATGCGCCTAAATCCTGTGTGCGACAAGACTTGCGCTGATCTTCCGCACCCTCGCAAGTCGACTCGAAGGATAAATAGGGCCAGTGAACTAATCAGCAACGCATGCCCAAGAAGAAGGCAAAGCGTTCATCGAAGAGAGCAAGGAAGTCTCTGAAGAGGGTGAAGAGGGCACCGAAGAGGAGGGTCGTCAGGAAGAAGGCCCGGCCACGTCCCCCGACCCCAATTCCTGCACCGTCGACTACGACGGCAGAAGCTGAAGGGGCACCGCCTCAGGCAACTCCCACCCCCGCGCCCGCGGCACAGGCTGCTCCGGGGCCTACCGAGGAACTAGGGCAGCAGCCATAAGCTCAAAGCCACCCTCGGAACACTTCTTTCCCAACGGTAACGCAGAATCTGCCGAACCTTCCCCTGGGCTTCTTTTCGCCGTCTAGAGGGAAACTCACGTGGGACGCGGACTGCTTTTCTTATACCGCTCCCTCCTCGACCAGCCCTTCAGGTTCGCCTCCTTGAGGGAGACCGGTTTGATTACGACGCTCTTCCTGTCCGTGTCGATCTCGATTTCGCACGGCTCGCCGATTCTGAAGGGAAACGCCGTGTCCTCGCTGACCTTCGTCGGTACGTAGACCCACACCCTCACGTACTCCCTTCCCTTGCTCACCGACCGTCTCCCTATCACCGTCCCCACGCCTTTCTTCGCTATGACAGACCACGCAAGTGCTAGCGCCTCAGGGAAAGTTGTTTAGCCTTATTCGGTCACCATGTTGATGCACTAACACATTATATATCCCGACTCGGATGCCGGCGTAAAGCGGTTGATTCTAGTCACAGACTCGCCTCTCACAGACGAGGCCATGCGCATGGCCGGACTGTACGGAATACGCATCCTGACTTACGGGACTTCGACCGAGGAATTGAAACGACAACTCGAGGATTTTCTGCAACCGAACTCGACAGTCCCATTGTCCTAACATTGCCTCCAAGGAAGGAGACAGTGACAGCCACACCACATGGTTCGCTTGAGTGTTCTAGGTCCCTTACAGCCTCGTTCTGACGCACTTCCTCCGCGTACCCGATTCGGTGCCGACAGGCGAGCTCGGCATTAAGTATCCACCTGCCCAATCAGACTGTGAACGCCGCCAGGACCGATCAAGAGGAGTGTGGGTCCACGGAGACCGCATGCCGATGAGCCAAAGCGTCCTCGGGATCATCTCCCCGGGGAGCCCCTGTCATTGCGGTTCTCATTCCCTGCACCGCGTCTTCGTCTATCGTTGGAGCCACTCCTCCGCGAGATGCAGGGACGCCGCCAGGGCCCTCCACACCTCCGAGGGCAACGTGAAGGTCGCGATGCACCGCCTCCGGAAGGCGAACCTCGACTCCACCTGCCCCCAGTGCTTCCGCCCCCGACTCCCCCGCGGCGTCTGGCAGAATTGCGACTTCTAACCCGCCCTCCCCCGGGTCCCCGTTGGTCCCAGCTTCGACATGCAGAGCCCCACGAACTACATCCAGTCGGGATACGCGCTCGGCTCTGGCCCGGATAAGCACGGACCCGTCGGACATGTGTTCTGCCATCCACAAGTATGGTTACCACCTCCCTGAAGGAAATGTTCATAACCACTTCGTGAAAGGGAACCCCAACGGCGGACTATGCCAAAGTTCAAGACGACTACAGAGGCTCTCAAGATAGTCCACAACAAGGACCAGATTCGCAACCTGGGGATCATCGCACACGTGGACCACGGAATCAGGGTAGAGTAACCCTCTACTCTGCCGTTAAGACCACCACGTCGGACTCCCTGCTCGCGGCTTGCGGAATGTTGTCCCCTTCAGTGGCAGGCCAAGCGCTAGCTCTGGACTATATGGAGCTCGAGCAGCAGCGGCAGATGACGATTAAGGCCGCGAACGTCACCTTGTACTATGAACAGGAAGCCAAGCCGTACGTCATCAACCTGATCGACACGCCCGGCCACATCGACTTCACAGGGAAGGTGACCAGGTCGCTGAGGGCCGTTGATGGGGCAATCGTAGTAGTAGACGCAGTGGAGGGTGTGATGACCCAGACGATTACAGTGACCCGACAAGCCCTCGAGGAGCGAGTTCGCCCAGTACTGTACATCAACAAGATAGACCGTCTGATCAAGGAGCTTCGCCTGACACCCGAGAAGATGCAGGAGTGGCTCTTCAGAATCGTCCAGGACTTCAACAACCTAGTTGAACAATCGGCAGAGCCGGAATACAAACAGAAATGGCAGGTCTCAGTCCAAAAGAGCCAAGTCGCATTCGGCTCCTCCAAGGACCGCTGGGGCTTCAACTTTGACATGCTGAAGGCCGCGGGCATGTCATTCAAGGACATCATCAGCGCCTACACCGCGTCCACGCCAGAAGAGCTGGGCAAGAAGTTACCCCTCCACGAGGCTCTGCTCAGCATGGTGGTGAGACACCACCCGCCGCCCCACGTCGCCCAGGCCTACCGCATCCCGAAGATCTGGCCCGGCGACCTCAACAGCGACATAGGCAAGGCGCTCCTCGCCTGTGACGAGCACGGGGCTACGGTCATGATGGTCACAAACGTCGTCGTCGACCCAGCGGCTGGGCTCGTCGCGACGGGCAGGCTCTTCTCCGGCAGCGTCTCCAACGGCGACGCGGTCTACCTGTTGAACTCGAAGAGGGAGGGGCGCATCCAGTCCGTCCAGATATTCATGGGCTTCCAGAGGGAGATAGTGGATTCACTGCCTGCGGGCAACATCCCGGCGCTGCTGGGTCTCGACATCAGGTCGGGCGAGACGATATCGAACGTGAAGGGCGTTGCACCCTTCGAATCGATCCACTACGTCAGCGAGCCGGTCGTCACCGTGGCCGTGGAGGCGAAGCACCCCAGGGACCTTCCCAAGCTGGTCGAGGTGATGCGCAGGCTCAACATCGAGGACCCGAACCTCATCATCACCATAAACCAGGAGTCGGGAGAGACACTGATGGCAGGGATGGGCGTCCTGCACCTGGAGATCGCAACCACCATGATCCAGCAGGCCGGCCTCGAGATAGTCACCTCGCCGCCCATAATCAACTACAGGGAGACAATCCGCTCGAGGGCGGGCCCGATAATGGCGCGCTCCCCCAACAGGCACAACAAGATCTTCATTGAGGTGGAGCCTCTAGAGCCCGCGGTCGTCGAGCTCATCCGCAACGGCACGATCAGCGAGAACATAGAGAAGAAGCTGGTGGTGAAGCTCCTGCGCGACCAGGGCTGGGACCCTGACCAGGCGAAAAACTGGCAAGCGATTGACGAGAGGGGGAACATAATGACCGAGCTGACCAAGGGCGTCCAGTTCCTGCAGGAGTCCATGGACTCCATCAGGGCCGGCTTCGACGACATCATGAAGAACGGGCCGCTCGCCTACGAGTTCACGAGGGGGGTCAAGGTCGTGCTCACAAACTACGTGCCCCACGAGGACGCTGCCCACAGGACGTACGCCCAGCTGATGCCTGCATCGAGGAGGGCCATCCTAGGTGCCCTTCTCTCTGCCAACCCCACACTCCTGGAGCCGGTACTCGGCATAGAGGTGAAGGGCCCGTCCGACCTCATCGGCGCCATCACGGGCGTCATTCAGGGCAAGAGGGGAAAGCTTGTCAAGATAGACCAGAGGGAGGTGATGACCGTTGTCGAAGGCGAGATTCCAGCAGCGGAGACCTTCGACCTGAGCGAGAAGATGAGGGGCGCGACAGCGGGGAAGGCCGTGTGGAACACCCACTTCAAGCTCTGGCAGGCCGTCCCCTCGAACTTGCTGATGCCGCTGGTCACCGAGATTAGGAAGCGCAAGGGGCTCCCGCCTGAGCCGCCAAAAGCAGAAGAGTTCATCGATAATGAGTAGACGAAGGTCGTAGGGACTATTCTCGAACTCCCGAGCTCGCCCTTAAGTAGAGACCCTATGTCTTCTTTCCACACCAACAATGGCAAAGCCTCCCGGAACGAAGAAACCTCTCACGATCGCGTTGGTGGTCTTCGTCTTCTGCGGCATCCTCTTGACTCCCGCAGGCCTCGAGAACCGCCCTGTCTCCGACGTCACGGCAACCGGCGCCGCGACCCTGGTCCTGTTCTTCGTTGGCTTGATCCTTGCCGTAGTCTCTCTAGCGCTGCTCTTCCGTGGTCACTCCCGGTGGTCGACGTTCGCAATCATTGCAGCAATCCTCTACTTCCCAGCCCTGCTCGTCGACGAGGCGGGGCTTCTGTCGACGATGCACCCTCCCGCTGTGATAGCCTTTCTCGAGGTGGTCCAAGCTCTGGTCGCTGTCGCAATAATCATCCTTGCGGCACGAGCGCGCATGGAGAAAAGGGTGAGCGGCCCGACTGGCTGAGTTTCGGACCATCCCCAAGAACTCGCCGGAGAATCGCCTCTTCCTCGACCCCTATCGCTCGTGGCTCCTGGCTTGGCATTTGCAACGGGCAGCCAAGGACCGAGGAGTCTATACGCTACGGGCTGCGGGAATCGGCGTCTGGCAGCCCGAGGTCGGGTCCAGACGGTTGGTTCGTCCACGGGGATGGATACCCCATCGGCGTGCCCACTGTGCGAGCTAGAGGTGTGACTGGGTGATAGTAGTCTTCGATGTGGAAGGGGTCTTGGTCGATGGCGAGTTCCTGCCAGAACTCGCCAGGCTGGTCGGAAGGAGGAGCAGGTCCGCGACATCACGATGAGGGGCATCAGGGGAGAGATAAGCTGGGAGCACGGACTCGCCCAGAGGATTGAGCTCGTCAGGGGCGTCACGCACCAGCAGTGCATGCGCGTCGCGAACTCACTGCCCATCATGAAGGGCGCAGTCGAGGCAACTGAGCGGTTGAAGAAGATGGGATGCCTGATGGTCGGCGTCAGCGGCGGGTTCTCACTCCTCACAAACAGGGTGAAGAGCGAGCTAGGCATGGACCACGTCTTCTCCAACGAGCTCGTCTTCCACGACAGCAGACTCGTGGGGTACGGCCTCCTCGTCAACGTCAACAAGGCGCAGATACTCAGGACGGCCTTCGGGAGCATGTTCGATGGAATGAGGAAAATCGCCGTCGTGGACGGGGCCAACGATGTCGACCTCTTCGACCTGGTCGACCTACGAGTCGCTTTCAATGCGCAGGAGGTGGTGAGGAAGAGGGCCGACGCCAAGATCGAGACGAAGGACCTTCGCCCTATCGTTGAGATGGCGAAGGAGCAGCTCGAGAAGGAGGGCGCTGCGCAGCCCAGATTCTCCCGGCAGCCAGCCTCCGGGTAGGTTCTAATCTCGGCCCTGGCGTGCAGGCATCGGGTTGCCCTTCAAGGAAACGCTGTTGCAACTCGTCGACCCTTGATGCAACTCCCTCCCCGACACTTCGGCTGCCCGAAACCTGTCCTGAGGCCCTACAGCATAATTCATTCTTAGGTAAAGCAATGTTGACTTTGCGTAATATCAGCACCGCGCAGCGGGTGATACACAGATCCGAAATGGACAAGACCAGTAGAACCGTAAACATAGGCGCCGAATACAAGAAACTCGCCTTGAGGTACAAGACGCTCGAGGCGCAGCTCCGACAATCAATCCCGAAGAAGGAGCACCACGAAGCTGTCTCCAAGCTCGAGAGGGAGGTAGAGGGCCTCGAGAAGGAGCTTGACAGGTCGAAGGCGGAGCAACAGAAGACTACGACGTTCATCAAGCAGTTCTCCTCTATTGCAGAGCAGATTTCGGCCCAGAACAAGGCGGCAGGAGCCCAGGGAAGGGTCTTGGAGTCCATGGCTGCGAAGATTGCTCAGGGCTTCGTTGCGACCTCCGTCCACCTGCAAGCACTTTCGAGAGCAAGGGAGCTCGAGGAGCAGATCAGGGGGATGGTGAGCAAGGAAGAATATGCCTCGCTCCAGAGGAGGTACGAAGAGGTCTCGCGCCAGATAGGCTCGATGGTCCCCGCATCGGAAAGCTTCGCGCTGAAGCAGAGGTTTGATGAGGCTACGAGGCAAATGGCCGCGATGGTCCCTGCCTCAGAGTACAACACGATCAAGGAGAGGTGCGACGAGCTAGAGAACGCCGTCTCGTCGATGGTCCCAAGGGACCAGTTGACAGCCGCAGAGGCGAAGGTGCAGGAGCTGGAAGCAAGCCTCGCTGACCACGTGCCGCAGGCGGTCTACGACGAGCTCGTCTCGAAGGTCGTCTCACTTGCAGAGCAGGTGACTGGCGGTTCGCTCTCGGCAGAGGCTGCGGAGAACATGCAACAGAATGAGACGAGCGGAGAGGAGCAGACACCGGCAACCGAAACATTCGCTGCAGAGCCCGCCCCTTCCACAGACTCGGAGGAGGCCGCTCCCGAACCTTTCGAGCCAATGGTGTTCGCAGAGGATTCCAGCCGGGAGTCATTCTCAGCCGCGGAACCAGCCCCTGAGATATCAGAGGTCCAGTCCCAGCTCGCTGAGCTAAGCTCCAAGGCAAACGAGGCCTCAGAGCCGAGCGCGGAGCCAGAGGCTCAGCAGGTCCCCGTCGCCCAGCAACCCACGATTCAGGCAGCCTCGGACAGCGCGTGAGGAACGCCCGCTGCGGGCCAAGTCCGACATTCGGCCTATTGCGAACCGCGAGATTCACCGATTGGCTGTAGATTTCTTGCAATAACTTACCTTCCCAGCCCAAACCTTCCGAGTTGGTGCCATTTCCTCCCTCAACCTTAATTCGGCCCCCGGGGGCGGCCTCTCGACCGGCGACCAAGTTTGCATATCGACTCCTACGACCTCGACCTTAACGTTGACTTCGCGCGCGCCAACGTCGAAGGAGTTGTCAAACTGACCGTGGAGACATCGGCGAACCCGCTGTTGCTCGACGCCCAAGAGATGAGCGTGAACGCGGTCGCGGTGAACGGTCGGCCCACGCGCTTCAGGTACGGCCCGAAGGAAGGGGCGCTGTCCGTCTTTGGCGTACCCAAGAAGCAGTCGGAGGTGAGCGTATCCTACTCAAAGCAGGTCTCGGACCAGACCATCTTCGGGCTGTACAAGTCGAAGTACGGGAAGGACTACATGCTTGTGACCGACCTCGAACCAGCTGCCGCGAGAACTGTCTTTCCCTGCAAGGACGAACCGACGTTCAAGGCTGTCTTCAGGCTGACGGTGACAACGGAGAGGGGGCTGGAGGTAATTTCGAACTCAAGTGTGAAGTCCAGGACTGAGACTTCTGACGGCAGGGTCAGGCACGTGTTCAACCAGTCGCCGCGCATGTCGACCTATCTCTTCTTCATGGGAATCGGGAAGTTCGAAGAGACTAGGATGTCCAGTGGGAGGACGGAGGTAATCGCAGCAACCAGGGCCGGTGCGTCTCATCAGTCAGAGTTCATCTTGGACATTTCCACTAAGGTACTGAAGGATTACGAGGAGTACTTCGGAATCCGGTACCCCCTTGAGAAGCTCCACCTAGTGGCGCTACCCGAATACCACGCTGGTGCGATGGAGAACTGGGGCGCAATCACTTCGAGGGAGGCATACGTCCTACTCGACAAGAACTCGAGCTTCTTCGACCATCGGCACGCCGCCTACGTGATGACCCATGAGATCGCCCACCAGTGGTTCGGCGACCTAGTGACCATGAAGTGGTGGGATGACCTCTGGCTGAACGAGAGCTTTGCGACCTTCATGGAGCACAAGATGATCCATAGGCTCCACCCAGAATGGGACGTCTGGAGGGAGTTTCTGAGGTTCGAGACTTTCCGCTCCATGAGCGCTGACGCGCTCTTCGGCACACACCCTATCCAGGCGAGGGTCACCTCGGTCAAGGAGATACATCAGGTCTTCGACGCGATAAGCTACGGCAAAGGAGCCGCCGTCCTCAGGATGATCGAGTCATACGTCGGGGAGGCGGCCTTCAGGACGGGAGTCAGAGCCTACCTCCGCAAGTTCAGCCACGCCAACGCCAGCGGTGAGGACCTTTGGAAGTCGATTGCCCGAGCCTCAGGGCTCCCAGTCACTAGGGTGATGAGCGCTTGGGTCATGAAGCCTGGTTTCCCCGTCGTCAAAGTCAAGGCAGTCAAGGGCGGAGTGAGACTCAGCCAAAACCGCTTCCTCCTCAGCGGAAAGAAGGCAAGGGGCGTCTGGCCCATCCCCCTCACAATGAGGGTTGGAGGCAAGGAGACGAAGATGCTGCTCGACAGGAATTCGGCCCTGGTCAAGGCGAAGATGACCGACGACTTCATCGTCAACCTGCAAAGGACTGGCTTCTACAGCGTCCTCTATGACGAGGAGACATACGGGGAGCTAGCGAACCGCTTCCAGAAGCTGCACGCGCATGACAGGGCAGGAATAATGACCGACCTCTTCCTCTTCCTCCATTCGGGGATGGTCGACCCGGAGACATACTTCAAGTTCGTATCGCTCTGCGGCGCCTCCGACGACCCGCTCGTCATAGAGACTGTTACAGACCAGCTCGCGACGCTCCGGACCATCGCGGACGAGGCGAGGATTGTCAGCAAGGGCTACGCGGACTTCTACCTCCCGGTCGCGGGTCGCCTCGGTCTTACCGCCAAGGAGGGGGAGGACCCGAACCTTGGCTCAGTACGCGAAACGTTGATGGCGCAGCTGGTAAGGGTGGACAGGGGATACGCCGCAGAGCTCGCGCCGAGGTTCGAGAATTTCGCCGATGTGGAGCCGAACTTGAAGGCTGCGGTGGCCATTGCATACGCAGTGGTGAACGGCAGTTCGGCCTATGACCCGCTGGTGAAACTTACGAAGTCGTCGGGAGAGGTGGACAGGACGAAGGCGTACTCCGCGCTCACCTCCTTCGAGGACCCGAGCCTCGTCGAGAAGGTGCTTGAGCTGGGCATAAGTGGCGAGGTGAGCCGCTCGGACTCGGGCTACACCGTGACGGGCGCTGCCACCAACCCGCGCGCGAGGAAGGTCACATGGGGCTGGATCGAGAAACGGTGGGACAGGTTGAACGAGATATACGGCGGGGCGCAGGAGTTCTATCTCTACCTCGACCGGGCGGTCCCGAGATGCGGCGTAGGAAGCGAGGACGAAGTGAAGGCGTTCATCTCTGGCGAGAGGTTCAGGGAGGGGCACATAACGTTCAGGAGGGTGTTCGAGTTGCTGGACATCTACTCCAGGCTTCGCCAGCGCCTGCTCTCGGCCTAGAGATTCAGCGTTCTCGAGATTAGGATTAAGACGTCCGCCACCAAAGCCGTAACGATGTCCACGCAAGAGGACAGGGAGTACAGCAGGAACGCGAGGAACATGGCCATCATCCTTGCGGCCATAGTGTTAGTCATCTTCGCTGCGATTTTCGTACCACCTCTCGTCAACCCTGTTCACGAGCACTTCGAGCGGAGCGCCTCAGTCACCTCTCCCTACGGCTTTACGCTGAACATCAACCTGAATACTACATCTCTGAGCGGGACGGAAGAAGTGTCGATTTCCGGCTGGGCGAACAACACCTCCTCGGAGATTCTCAACGCAACGGCTGCCAACCAATGGGCCGTCAGCCCCAATTACCTCTGGACGCGAATCTGCACGAACGGCTGGCCGATCGGAGTTGGCCTGATGCGAGGCTATTACACCTTTGACAACTACACTCTCGGTACCTTCGTCCCCTTGGTGAGGCCGATGATCGCCTGCCCCGTGTCCATGTATACCCCTAGTTCCTTCCTGATGCAGCCGCACTCCTCACTGGCGATTGTCAGGCTCAACGGCTCGCTCGCAGAGTGGAATCTCAGCACAACGCTCACCTACGGAAACCCGCCCTACATGTCTCAGCTCTCAGGCGTCTATACAGCCATCGCAGCCGACGAGTGGGGCGACGTCGCGATAGTCCACTTCCGCTTCTCGGCGTGAACCGCCCGCTTATCTAGCGAGGCGCCCTCTCCTCCTCCTGCCTTGAAAGCCGTCGACCCATCCGTCGTCCACAGGCTGTTCTATCCGGGCGTCCCAGCCCTCCTCTGCTCTTCGTCTGGCGGATCAGTTTCAGCCATGCCAGTCGTGTCGTACACCTCCATCTCCGCCGAGCCGCCTCTCATCGGCATCGCGTGCGCCCCGCGCAGTTTCACCCTCAAGCTTGCGATCGCTTCGGGGGCGTTCAGCCTCTGCTTCCTCGACAAGAGGCGGGCGGAGGCCATGTCATTCCTCGCAACGCACACAGGCCGCGGGATGACTGACAAGCTCGCAGCAGCAGGTCTCGCCCACAGGCGAGGCAGGAAGGTCGGCGCGCCCGTCGTCTCAGACTCCGTCGCTGCCGTCGAGTGCTCAGTTCGCTCGCATCGAAGGGTCGGTGACCACGTCTTCCTAATCGGCGGGGTGGAATCTGCGTACGCTTCCGGCGACTTCCGCGGCTACTGGCGCTTCAAGAACTACGCTCCCATACTCTACGCGGGCTGGCAGGGAGGGTTCAGCACGTACAGGACAGCTAGCCGTAGGACCTGATAACGTCTCTGCCGAACTTGCGCACGTCCTCCATGATTTCAATCGCCGACGGGTGAAGTATTGCGATGCACGGGTACTCCAGCCCGGCGCGCGAGTAGTCGTCGATGGACCTTCGGACCTCGGCGGCGCCACCCGAGAAGTAGGTCCTCCGCTCGCCCGATGGCGCGACCGAGTCTTCCCTCTTCTTCCTCAGGTCGGTTGTCATCCTCATGGAGAGGGTCAGTCTCTTTCCAGATTGCCTTATCATCTCTGCGCCCGCGGCGTAGCTCTTCAGGTCCAGGCCTACGGGATGCCAGCCGTCCCCGAGCCTGATTGCCCTTTCTATCGCGCTCCTGCTGTTGCCCGCGATCCAAATCGGGACGTTCCCATGTGCAGGCTTCGGCAAGAAGAGCGCGTCCTTGACGTGGAAGAATTCGCCCTCGAAGCTGACCATGTCGTCGCTCCAGAGCTTCTTGATCAGCCTGACGCTCTCGTCCATCATCCTCCCCCTTCTCTTGAAGTCGGCGCCGAGGAAGCCGAACTCCTTCTCTGCCCAGCCCGCGCCGAAACCGAGTATCAGCCTCCCGCCGGAGAACGCGTCGATGGTAGCCGCCTGCTTTGCGACGAGTATCGGGTTCCTCTGGGGGAGGACCAATATTGACGTCCCGACCTTGAGCCTGCGTGTCGCGGCGGCGACGAACGAGATTGTGACAAGCGGCTCTAGCACCTGGCCGTACGGCTCCCTCAGCTCGACTGGCATGATGATGTGGTCAGTTGCCCAGACGGAGTCGAAGCCTTCCTCTTCGCAAGCCTTCGATATCTCCACCAGTTCCCCCGGTCCGATTCTATCGCCGAAGTTAGGAAGGATGAATCCGAACTTCATCGCGGGAACGCGGCACTTGGGGGGTTATCTAATCTTCCTATGCGACGAACTTGATGGACGGGATTTTCATGCCGTTCATCTTCGCCAGGTTCCGGAGCAGCGGTGTGATCCTCTCGATCGACGAGGCCATGGAGAGCGGGCCCCCATAAAGCGGCCTCACTCCGCTTATGCTACCGACTATCGCAGCGGCCTCGTCGAAGGTCTTCTTGTCGTCCGCAGCGATCAGCACGTCGATGTCTCCCCTCCCAGATTCGAGCATGAAGCGCGCGGGGACCGTGTGGAGCGCTGCCGCCACCCTGCTCCTCTTCAGCAAGGATGCAATCTCCTCCGCAGCGGAGCCTGACTCTGCGGCGTAATGGAACGTCCCCTTCTCGATCTTCATCGGGACAACCGGAGAGATGACCAGCTTACCTGCCAGCGCAGGCTCGAGGGCCCCCATCCTCCCGACCGCCGCGTACGGAATCGCGAGTATTGCCGCTTCGCAGGCTCCTGCAGCGCCCAGCTCGTCTTCCCCGCGGACGCCGGGCACAGTGCGTGCCGCCCTCTCCGCCTTGGCCTTGTCCCTCGACCCGATGAGGACTTCGTGCTTCTTCGAGAGCTGGGCTGCGAGCGCCATCCCGAGCTTTCCCGTGCCGCCTATTATCGCGACCTTCATTCCTCCAGCCTCGTCTGATCTTCCTTCTTGTCGTAACGTAAGTACTTCGTGTCCAGGAGGTCCTTCATCCTCTGGGCCCTCTTCCAACCTATTCCTTGCGTCATCGACATCTCTCCCTGGGTCAGCCCCATTATCCTTCTCGGCGTCCCGTACTTCAGGAGCAGCCTCTCTGCGAGCTTCCTGCCCACGCCCGGCATCGACGAGACGAGGTACAGCTGTTGCTGAGGCAGGCTCTTTCCTCTAGGCGGCGCCTCCACAGGAAGTCGTGCGAGCGGCTTCGCCCGAGCGTGGGTGAGGAGCTCTGCAATGGCAATCGCGGTCTCTCTCGGGTTTGCCGTGTAGATGACCCTCAGCCCGTATGCGAGCGTTATGTTGGAAATCGCCCCGTAGTACGCCTTCAGGTTCTTGGCCAGCTTCTGGACTTCCGTCGAGTCGCCCTCGATGAGTAGGTAGGGCTTCGCGTACGACGCCGCCAGCCTGGCGGACTGGGAGAAGATCCTCGCGTCGTAGATGGAAGAGAGGAGGTCTCTCACGGACTTCCTCTCCACTGCTATCTCCGGGTTCAGGACGTAGTCGGCGACTGGGAGTTGGTTGAAGTACACTCTCACGTTGAGCTTGGAGAGCTCTTCCGGGACGCCGCTCGCCTTCTCCCTCTCGTCGGCCACGACCCGCGCGGGAATCATATTGGCATCACGGGCAGCAGGAAGTATATAGCGTAGGCAGCGAGCGAGAACAAGACGAAGCTGGCGAGTGCGACGGCCTTGTCTGCTCTGCTCGTCCTGTACTCGAAAAGAGAAGTCGGCTTCGGGACGGCCCCGTACGCCCTAGACTCCATCGCCTCCGCGAGCTCGCCGCTCCTTATCACGGAGTTGACGACGAGCGGGATTAGGACGGGTATCATGTTCTTCAACCTTCTCACCAGGTTCCCCTTCTCGAGCTCCAGCCCTCTCGACTTCTGCGCGTCCATGATCTGCATCGTATCGAGCATCATCACTGGAATGAATCTGACGGCCGTGACGAAGGCGAAGACCACGTCCCTGGGGAGCCTGAACGTCTTCATCACCTGCTCGAGCTCGTCTGGCGACGTCGTGATGAAGAACAGGCTGGTGGAGACGACGATCGCTATGAACCTGGAGGCGTAGAGCGCCGACGTGGCCAGGTTCCCGGTGAAGACAATGTTGATGACGAAGATGAAGGCCGCGAACGTGGCCGTAAGCAGCATCGTCCTCGATATCCGCCTGAGAACCTTCGCCACGGCGGCAATTGCAATGATGAACGCAAGCACGAAAACGAGCTGGAAGATTGACCTGACGAGGAGGGCCGTGGCGAACATCAGGATGGAGACCAGCAGCTTCACCCGCGGGTCGAGCCTGTGGAAGACCGAGTCGGTCCGCCTGAAGATGAAACCCCCGCTTAGCCACATCATGCTACTTCGCCGGCCTAGAGAGCCACTTTCTCGCGTCCAAGTCGTCCAGAAAAGGCGAGGCGGGCTTCTCCCTCAGGTCTTGGTAGAACATCACCAGCTGCGGCTGAGTTACCCTGGCGCCCGCCAGCTTCTCCTTGGCGAGCATTACCTCCTTGGCTTCTCCGTCAGCAATGATTCTGCCCCTTGACATCACGATCAGCCTCGGCTGGATCGGCCACAGGAACTCGATGTCGTGGGAGACGAGGATGACTGTCTTCCCTGTCGACCTCAGCATCCTGATTATTTCCGCTAGCTTCTCCTTCTGGATGGCGTCCTGCCCTACCGTGGGTTCGTCGAGGACGACCACCTTCGGGTCCCAGGAGAGTATGCACGCGAGTGTTAGCCGCTTCTTCTCCCCGCCGCTGAGTATCAAGGGGGAGGACTTCCTGTACTCCTCCAGGCCGAAGAACTTCAACGACCAGTCTACCCTCTGGGCAGTCAACTCCGGCGGGAAGCCGAAGTTCCTGAGCCCGAACGCAATCTCTTCCTCGACGCTTTCGGAGAAGAGCTGATGGTCCGGGTTCTGGAAGGCGACCCCCACCTTTCGCGAGAGCTGGGCTGTGCTCTCATGCCTCGTGTCCTCGCCGTCCACTAGGACTGTCCCGGTGGTCGGCTTCAGCAGACCGGTGATGTGCTTCACCAGGGTTGTCTTTCCCGCGCCGTTCTCGCCAACTATTGCGACTGTCTCCGCATCGCTTACTGTCAGGCTGACACCGTCAAGCGCGTGGACGCCCGTCGGCTGGACGAAGGTCACCTCCTTGAACTCGATCATTTGACCGTCGAATTCACCTCGTCCGCGAGCTCGGCCGGTCCGAGAAGGTTCGAGCTCAGACGCACCCCGTCGCCCATGAGCGAGTTCTCCAACTTGCTCAGCACAGGCACAGCCACGCCGTAGCCCTTCGCATCTTCATTGGCCAGAACATCGCCGGGCCTGCCGTCCATGACCTTTCTCCCATCGTTCATTACGACAAGCCTGTCTGCAATCCTGACCAGCAGGTCGAGCCTGTGCTCAACTACCACGAACGTCGTACCTGTCTCCTTCCTCAGCTTGTCCACCGACAAGACGAGTTCAGAGGCTGTCTTCGGGTCCAAGAGAGACGTCGGCTCGTCCAGTATCACCAGCCTGGGCTTCATCGCAATCACACCCGCAAGCGCGACCCTCTGTTTCTGGCCGTCCGAGAGTTCGTGTGGCGCCCGCCTGGCCAGGTCGGTGACGCCCATGAGCCTCATTGCCTCGTCTACCCTCTCTCTCATCTCTGCTCTCCCCGTGCCCAAGTTCTCAAGTCCAAAGGCAACGTCCCTCTCGACTGAGAACATGAAGATCTGGTTCTCTGGGTTCTGGAAGAGGAACCCAACGGTCTGCGCAAGCTCCCTCATCTCGGTCTTGGCCACCTCCTTTCCCGCGACTGTTACAGTCCCGACGTACTCTCCGTTGTACATGTGAGGAATCAGACCGTTGACGGCGCGAAGCAGCGTCGACTTGCCGCAGCCACTTGGCCCGGCGAGGACTACAACCTCTCCTTCGTCGACTGCGAGGTCCACTTCCTTGACCGCCCACCTGCTTGCGTCTGTGTACCTGAAGCCGAAACCCTTGACGTCGACGAGCTGCGCCATCTTCGGCGCACACATTTGCTTACTGTATTAAGTCATCTTGAGGGTCTCGAGCCCTTCCGCCTCGTTCTGTTTATAAGAACCCGAGGGCCCTTCTCGCCGAAGGTCATTTGACGCAGGAATCTGGACCGATGTCGCTAACGCTTACCGAAATCTTTCGCGATTGTTACACAGTGAATGCTGGGGTCCCACAATTCAAGATGCTCATCGGAGGCCGCTGGGTATTGTCCGCCCGCGGCGGAGTCATGGACGTGCACTCCCCTGGGGACCGCTCGGTTGTCGGCAGGGTCCAGGCAGGCACGGCCGAGGACGTAGAGAACGCAGTCAAGACGGCGTACGACTCACGAAGGAAGATCAGGGACATCCCTGCAATTGACAGAATCGACATGCTGAACAAGGCCAGGCACATCATGCAGGACCATGACGACGAATTCGTCAGGACGCTGGTCCTGGAGGCGGGGAAGCCTGTGAGCGCAGCCAAGAGCGAAGTGCGCGCCTCGCAGAACAGAATCAAGATGACGATGGAGGAGGCGAGGAGGATCTTCGGCGAATACGTGCCCGGAGACTGGTCGGAGGACACCATGGCGAAGTTCGCCCTCGTGATACACGAGCCGATTGGAGTGATAGCATGCGTCACGCCCTTCAACTACCCGCTCTTCTCAGTGACAGCGAAGATCGTGCCAGCGATAGTCTCGGGAAACGCAGTGGTAATCAAGCCCGCGAGTGATGACCCAATCTCGGCCGTCCTCCTGACGAAGGCCTTCCAGGAGGCGGGGATTCCAGATGGTGTCGTGAACATAATCACGGGCAGGGGGAAGGACGTGGGGGACGCGCTCGTCAATCACGAACTGGTAGGGATGGTGACGTTCACCGGAAGCACGGAAACTGGGAAGCACATAGCAAAGCTGGTCGGGATGAAGAAGATGCACCTCGAACTGGGAGGGAAGGGATGCGCCATAGTGGCCGCAGATGCCGACATCACGCTGGCCGCAAAGAAGGTGCTCGAGGGGTCGCTGAAGTACGCAGGGCAGAGGTGCGACGCCATCAGCCGAGTGCTCGTGGAGGAAGCTGTCGCCTCGAAGCTCATCGAGCGGTTGTTGGCCGAATCCGAGTCCTGGAGAATGGGCGACCCGAAAGACGAGAGATACAACGTTGGTCCGTTGATCAACGAAGGGGCTGCCGAAAGGGTCCAGTCGCTGGTCGACGACGCGGTCACGAAGGGAGCCCTCTTGCTGAAGGGAGGGAGGCACAGGGGGGCATACTTCGAGCCAACCATTCTAGACCGCGTCCCGCAAGAGGCGAAGATTGCTTGGGAGGAAACCTTCGGCCCTGTCGTGGCGCTGATCAGGGTCAAGAGCATCGACGAAGCAATCCAGATTGCAAACAAGTCTCGCTATGGTCTCGACTCGTGCATCTTCACTAACAGCCTGTACACGGCGTGGAAGGTGGCGAAGGCGATGGAAGAGGGGTCGGTGAGCATAAACGACGCTCCGTCGCATGGAGTGGGCTACTTCCCCTTCGGAGGCAACAAGGACTCGGGACTCGGCCGAGAAGGAATCGGGTACAGCATCGACGAGATGACAAGGATCAAGACGATCCAGTTCAACCTCGCGCCGGCAGGGCTGGGCAAGACCAGAGACCTGGCCAAACTGTAGGGTAAGCTCATGGGACATTCATCGCCGACGGCCATTCCCCAGGCGGGACCATGAAGAACCCGTTGGCTGTTAGAAAGGTCGTCGAGACAGGAGTCTATGTCACCGACCTCGACGCGGCGCGCGACTTCTACACAAGGGTCCTCGGACTCGAACTCTACAGCAGCGAGCCTAACAGGCACGTCTTCCTCAAGGCAGGAAAGAGCATGCTCCTCCTCTTCCTGGCCGCTACCACACTGCAGGAGAAGAGGCTTCCCGCCCACGGCGCGAGCGGGATCCAGCACTTTGCCTTCGAGATAGACGACGCGGACTACGACTCTTGGAAGGCAAGGCTCTCACGCGAAGGAGTCGCGATAACGAAGGAAGTGAACTGGGGGAAAGCAAGGTCGGTCTACTTCGACGACCCGTCGGGCAACGTAGTCGAGCTGATAACGAAGGGAAACTGGCCGGTCGACGACTGAGCTACGGCTTCCCCGCTTCGGGGCTTATGCCGTGCCAGAACCCGTAGTGCTTCGTCCCTGTCTTCGGGAAGTCCCTCGCAATGACCGCGTCTATCACCGCAGGTTTCCCGGACGACAATGCCTTCTTCACAGCGTCCTTGACCTCCTCGCGCTTGGTTATCCTAGTCCCGAAGCAGCCGAACGCCTCGGCCACCTTCGCGTAGTCGGGCGAGTAGAGCTCGCCGTTCGGCTTCTTGAAGTCCACCACAAAGGACCGGTTGAACATGTGCGCTTGGCTGTCCTTGACCGAGATGAACCCCCTGTTGTTGCAGACCACGGCAAGGACTGGTATGTCGTACTGGACGCACGTCGAGAGTTCCCCTACCCTGAAGAGGAAGGCGCCGTCACCGTCCACGTCGACGACCTGTCTGTCGGGCCTCGCCAGCTTCGCTCCCATGGCTGCGGGCAGCCCGAAGCCCATGGGCCCGAACCCCCCAGACGCTATGTGGGACCTCGGCTCGTAGACGGGGAAGAGCTGACTCACCACCGAGATCGAGTAGGATGTGCTCTCCACGACTATTGCCTTCCTGTCAAGAACATCCCTCAGCTCCGTCACCAGCGAGCCCATGGTCAGGGTCGGCTCCTCGGTGATGGATTTCAGGTCCTCGAACCACTCGCCCTTCAGCGTCTGGAGCTGCTTGAAGTACTCACTCTGCCTGTAGTTTCTCTTCTGGGTCTTCCTCCTAGCAATGCTGAGCAGGTCCTGGAGCACTGCCTTCGCGTCCGCGACAACACCGACCTCGACAGGGTAGTTCTTCCCTATCTCCCCGGCGTCGATGTCGACCTGGATCAGCTTGGTGGGCGGGATGCTGAACGTCGCACCTTGCTTGTAGGAACTGGCTGTGAACTCTGTGAACCTGCATCCGAGAGAGAGGATGACGTCAGCGTTTCTGGCCAGCATGTTCCCGACCGAAGAGCCCGGGGATCCCGGGTAGAAGGCGTACAGCTCGTGGTCCTCCGGGAACGTCCCCTTGCCCAACCCGAGTTCGGTGCTCATCACTGGGATGCCGAGGAACTCTGCGTAGTCGATCAGCGCTGCAGTCGCTCCGCTGTTGGCCACTCCGCCCCCGGAGAGTATGATAGGGCGATTGGCGTTCAGGATCATGTCGGAGACCTTCTGCATCGTCGCCTCGTCGGCCCTCATCGTCCCTTCTGGCCTGTACCTTGACGGTTCGGGAATCGTCACGTCCGCCTTCTGGGCGGCTACGTCCATCGGGATGCTCACATGGACCGGCCCCGGTCTTCCGCTGGTGCAGAGCTTGAACGCCCTTGCCATCACCTCTGGAATCACGTCGGCCCTGCTCGCGTTCCAGGTGCCCTTGGTCACTGGCCTCACGATTGAGTTGAAGTCCCCAATCGCGGAGCGTTCTGTGCCTTGGAACGTGCCGTATCCATAGAAGTACGAGGAGACCTCTCCTGTTATCAACACAAACGCAGAAGAGTCGACCCAGGCCGTGGCGAGCCCCAGTATTGTGTTGGTCGCCCCCGCACCTGCGGTCGCGAAGACGACGAGCGGCTTGCCCGAGGCCCTGAAGAAGCCATCCGCTAGGTGGCAGGCGCTCTCCTCATTCTTCGCCTGAATCATCTTGATGCCTCTCTTCCCAATTGCGTCTACGACTGTCGCGATGGCGTGGCCTGGAAGGCCCACCGCGTAAGGAACGCCCTCTTTCGCCATGTACTCGGCCACCATCTCGCCTCCAGTGTAGGCTGTCATGCCGCCATCATTCCCATGTTGTGCCATAAAAGAATAAGCGGGATGGCCGACTGGCAAGCTACACCCGTCTTGCGGTCGGCGAGAAGAGGGTCGCAATCGTCTGATTTCGAGGCTCGTTGAAGAAATCCCTGGTGTGGTAGCCAGAATCATAGGAGGGGCTTCGATTTCTCAGGAAATTCTCCACTTCGGGAATACAGGAATCCCACGAACCAAGGCTTTATTACTCGCTTGGCCTTCCGAAGTGCCACATGAAGTCTGAGGGGATACTTCCGACTTCAAAGAAGATAATTGGTGGAAACCTAGTTTGGCTTGCGCTAGGCCTCGTCTCGACGGCCTATGTCGCACTAGCCTACAACCCCACGACCGCGATTCTCGGAATAGCAAACTCACCCGCAAGGATAGCCTACTACTACCAGTTCACCTTTCTAATCACAATACCACTGGCGTTCTTCGGAGTCTACGAAATCTCGAGGAACGAGCGCTTCCGAGCACCGCCCGGACGATACGTGCCCGGCAGGCATTACTCGCTCTTCAGCCCGTACTACCTGGCAGCGATGGGCATTCTGGCTGCCCTCTACGCGGCGGGCGGACTCTTCGGAGCAGTAACCAACTTCGACATTGTGGCTGCAGTCACCGCATTCGCAGCCGCCATGTTCCCGCCCATAGTGCCTCTGGTGGCAATCATAGTGGGAGGGTTCATCAGATTCGCAATCACAGGAATCTCTTTCATGAACCCTGCGGCCGTCCCAGCGTTCGTTTTCATGGACGCCGCGAGGTGGGCGCTGGCGGGATACCTGATCTTCAGGTTCGTCAGGATGTCAGCCACCGGTTTGATGAGCTACGCAAAGTGGGTAGCGATCATCCCGGTGATACTGCTCATCCACGCGGGCTACACAGTCTTCCAGTTCTTCCAACTGAACCCTTGGGACGCGTTCCTAGGCAACGTCGGCTACATGGTCTTCTGGTGGCCAACCTCGGCCATCTCCATTGTGGTCGGCCTGATTGTGGCGGAAGCCGCATACAGAAGTGCCACGAGACGCATGCGCACGGGTTCACAGGCCTCCAATCCATAGCTGCAGTCCTAGTGAGATGGGACTGCACCTCCTTCTTTTTGGAAACCCGGTGGCCACTTGACGCTCATCGAATTCCGGAACTACTCGTTCACTCACCTAGGACGGTCGAATAAGGCTCTCAAGAACGTCAGCCTGAAGATAGAGCAGGGCACGACCGTCGGGATCCTGGGGATAGGCGGCTCGGGCAAGAGCACCTTCATCAAGACGTTGGGGGGCCTGGCCCCCGAGGAGGTCCCAGGGATTGAGGAGGGGGAGATTCTTATCGAAGGCAAGAACTCGCGTGAACTCTCGCCGTTAGATTACTCGCAGATGGTTGGCGTAGTACTGGACAAGCCCGTGACCCAGCTGCTCGGGCTCACGGTCCTCGACGACGTTTCCTTCGGCCCGTCGAACCTTGGGCTCGAAGAAAAAGAAATCAGGGAACGAGTAGACTTCGCCCTGACGGTCACGCGCCTGAAGGGCCTCGAGAGCAGGAACCCCGAGGAACTCTCGGGGGGCCAGCAGCAGAGCCTCGCAATAGCTGACATACTCGCCATGAGGCCCAAGGTGTTGGCCCTCGACGAGCCCGTGTCAATGCTCGATTCGGAGGGAAAGGAAAGGGTTCTCTCCATTATCAAGAACCTTGTACGGGAACAGAACTCGACGGTGGTGATTACAGAGTCGGGCCTCGACCTCGAGTCCATAATCGGGTACCTCGACCGCCTAGTCGTGCTCCACGGGGGGGAGGTGGTGCTCGACGGCGACCCCCACCGAGTAATCATGGAGCCGCTTCTGGACGAAATCGGCGTGGGAAGGACACAGATGGCTGACCTGTTCCTGCGGTTCAGAAAGAAAACCGGGATTGGGAACATGCCCTTCTCGGTCGACGAGGCAGAGAAGGCTCTTCGCCCACTCGTCGCCTCTCTCCGTTTCGCATCTCACGGCGCTACAGGGTCGCAGGCGGTCGAGGAGCCGGTAGTTTCGGTCTCGAACCTGCGGCACACATACCCGCCAGACGTCCACGCCCTCAAGGGCGTCGACATGAACATTCCAAAGGGTTCAATCATCGGCCTCGTCGGGCAAAATGGCTCGGGCAAGACCACCCTCTGCCTGCACTTGGTGGGAGTCCTGAAGGCCTCGAACCCCGACTCCAAGATCCAGGTCGCGGGCCTGGACGTGTCGAAGGAGAGAATTCAGACGCTCATCAGGCACATCAACTATGTCTTCCAGAACCCCGACAACCAACTCTTCCAGGAAGACATAAGGTCCGAACTCGCCTACAGCCTGAGGCTGGTCGGCGCCGACGAGGCCAAGATATCTCTTCTTCTGGAGAAATCGATAAAGCAGTTCGCCCTGGCCGGCTATCTCGACTACGAGTTGCCTGCGCTCCCGCGCGACGTGAGGACGATTCTCGCAATGGCGAGCGTCTTGGTCCTGGAACCGAGCGTCATCATCCTCGACGAGCCGACCAACGCGATGGACAGGAAGAGGAGCGCCTGGTTCCTCGAAGAGCTGAAGAGGCTAAACAGGGAAGGTCTCACGATAGTCATAGTGTCGCACAACATGGAATTCCTCGGGAAGGTCTGCACTCGGCTGGTTGTGATGAACGACGGCAAGATCATCAAGGAGGGCGACACGAGGTCTGTCTTTACGGACCCGGAGGTCCTGGCCACGGCCAAGGTGAAGCCGCCCCAGATCAGCCAGCTTGCGCAACGCTTCTCCTCTCTCGGCTTCCCGCAGGATGTCCTCACCGTCGACGAGTTCTACTCTGCACTCTACCCGAAAGGAGGGCCCTAGTTGCCAGCCTGGCTGGAGTACACGCCCGGTGACACGGTCATCCACAGGATGCATCCGCTCGTCAAGATTGTGCTCGTCGGCACCTTGCTCCTTCTCTCCGGCTTCTATTGGGACCTACGCTACATGGCCGTCCTCGGGCTAATCGGGTTGGTGCTCGTCCGCCTCGCGAAGATCCCCTTGTCCTGGTTCAAGGTGCTGACAGCGATACTCATCGGGCTCGCTCCCTTCACACTGATTGGTGTCTTCGGTCAGACCAACCCTGCGCTCTTCAAGGTCTACCCACAGAGCCTTGTCTCGATCACGCTCGGGAAGGTCTCGTTCGGCCCCCTCGGAACCTATGGCATAACCATGGGGGGCGTGCTCTGGGGGATTGCCTCCGACGTCAGAATCGGAATCATACTTCTCTTCACCTACACTTTCATCTACACCACCTCCTTCAACGAGGTCCTCGGGCTGCTAGGAAACACGCGCTTCCCGAAGGAGCTCCTCTTCGTCATGATGGTGGCGTACAGGTTCGTGCCCGAGATGATCCGACAGATGCAGGTAATCACCACCGCCCTGAGGCTTAGGGGCTGGGAGCTCAGGTCCAGGAACCCGCGGGTGATAGTCGAGAGGACGGTCCCGCTGATCAAAGCGCTGCTCGGGCTGACCATGGTCACCATCGACGAGGTGACGCTCGCAACGAGGATACGCGTCTTCGGCAAGGAGAAGATCACAGTCCTCGGATACAAGGGCTCGTCGCCTGCCCAGAAGACGTTCATCGTTGCCAACCTCGCGGTAGTCGGGGTGGCGCTGTACTTTCTAGCGGTCTACGGGGCCGGCCTCATCTGACCCGCGTCGAACCAAGGATGCCGGAGGGCCCTGCGAAGTCACGCGAGTCTGTGGGGAGCGAGCTCATAGTCGACGTGCTAAGCTCTTCAGGCATCGATGTCGCGTTCGGACTTCCGGGCAACTCGCTGCTCGCCTCGACTGAATACATGTTCCGCAGCGGCAACATGCGCTTCATCACTGTGAGGCACGAACAGGTGGCCGCTGGCATGGCTGAGGGCTACGCAAGGGTGACCGGGAGACCGGGGATCTGCATCGCGGGCGCGGGCCCGAGCGCTGCGAACCTACTGATAGGCGTCGCGAACGCATACAGGGCTTCAGTCCCGATGCTCGCCCTGACTGGCAACCTGGAGCGGTCGAAGCTCGGAAAGGACGCGCTGAACGAGTGGAACCAGATGGACATGTTCAGACCTGTTACCAAGCTTAACATCCAGATAACAGATCCCAAGAAAATCGCAGCCCAGCTGCGGCTCGCCCTCCTCACGTCTGTTCATGGGAGGCCCGGCCCAGTGCACGTCGACGTCCCGGCCGACATCGGCAAGGCGGAAGTCGTATCTCTAGAGAACCTCGGCAAGCTCTCGTTCGAGCCGACAAGGGTTGAGGCCCGGGCACAGGACGTCGAGGATGCAGCGAGAGTCATCATGTCGTCGGAGAGACCGCTGATAATCGCGGGCGGAGGCGCGCTCGCCTCAGGGGCGGGCGAGAGGCTGAAGGAGCTTTCGAGGCTGCTCTCTATTCCAGTTGCTTTGAGCGGGGCCAGAGGCATGATTGCCGAGGACGACCCCTTGTGCTTCGGGCCGGTCGGCGTTTGGGGCTACGCCGCCACCAACCACCTGGTGGAGTCGTCAGACATGATTCTCGGGCTCGGATTCAGGTTCTCGGACGACACGACGATGGGCTGGAGGACGGTACCGAGAGACGCGAAGATAGTCCAGGTCGACATCGACCCTGCAGAGATAGGCAGGCACTATGACGTCGCGCTCGGAATCGTGGCCGACGTCGACACCTTCCTCCGGCAGCTCCTCATGTCGGTCAAGAATTCGGCGCGGAGGGGCGGGAATGGATGGCCGAAGGAGAGACTCGCCGGGCTCCAAGCCGAGCTGAAGAGGGAAAGAGAGTCCCTGTTCGGAGGTCCGTTCGAGGAGGAGCCGGTGGATAAGAGGGTGATAGTGCGCGACCTGATGAGACTCGCAAAGGAGGACGCGATCATAGCAGTAGGCACAGGGGTCCACACGCGCTATGTGAGCAGAATGATAGTCAGAGGACCCAGGCGCTTCATGAGGTCGGGGGCCTTCGCGGCGATGGGTTTCGCTTACCCCGCAGCCTTGGGCGCAAAGGTGGCGGCCCCGGACAGGCAGGTCGTCTGTCTCGATGGCGACGGCGACTTCATGATGACAGTGCAGGACCTGGAGACCGCCGTGAGGGAGGACATCCCCTTCGTAACGGTCGTGTTCAACAACCTATCCTACGCAGCTTACAAGTTCTGGCCGAAGAAGAGGATCGGCGTGGAGTTCACGAACCCGGACATGGTCAAGCTGGCCGAATCCTTCGGCGCGGTAGGGATGAGGGTCACGCGTTCCAGGGAGTTCGGCCCTGCACTCCAGGAGATGATGAAGGCAGACAGGCCGGCCATAATCGACGCGGTAGTCACGCCCGAGACCAACCTCCCCTGGTACTAGCCGCGGCGGGCTCAGATCCCCGACTCTGAAATTGCTTTCATCTCCCCGACAAAGGAGGCGTAGATGGAATCGTGGATGCTGGCCATTGGAGCCCTGGGCCTGTACAGCCTCGTGGCATGGACCATCTTCTGTTCCGCCTCCAGCACATCACCGTACCTTCCCGCCGACACCGCGGCCACCATCGCAGCCCCGAGGGAGCTCGTCTCGAGGGTCTGGATGAGCTCCGTCTCCACGCCGAAGACATCGGTCCTCAGCTGGTTCCAGACCTCGCTGTTCGCCCCGCCGCCACTCAGCCTCACCCTCCCCACGGGCAGCCCGTTGGCCCTGACTCCGTCGAGAGCCATCCTCACCCTCATCGCCAAGCCCTCCATCACGCTCCTCGCCAGGTGAGCCCTAGTGTGGCTGACGCCCAAGCCGAGGAGGTGGCTCTCTATCCTGTAGCTGTAGCCCACTGTCCGGATAGACGGCACGAAGACTGGGTTCAGCTCGGAGACCTCTACGCTCGAGACGTCCCTGTCGACCAAGCTGTACCTCTTCGACTTGCTTGCCCCGTCGTAGAAGGTTTCGACGAACCACTTGAAAACGAAACCGAGCGGTGGGGACATGAAGAGGAACGCCTTTCCCTCTTCGAGGTGCGGAATCAGGAAGAGCGACGAGGCGCTGACCTTCGTGTCGCTCGGTACTAGGGCAGCCACGACCTCCGTCGAGCCAGTAACGTCGCAGACGAAACCCCTTCCGCTGATTCCGGAACCGATCGCAGCGCAGACTGTGTCACCTGGCGCTTGCAGGACTGGTACCCCCTTGCCGATCCCAAGTCTCCTCGCCGCCAGACTGCTGGTGTTCCCTATCGGGACAGCGTAGTTGTGCTCCTCTCCGAACGCGTCGGCGTCGAGTCCGACGAATCGGCACATCTTCTCAATGTCTGCTTTTCGCAGGCCGCGTCTGTCGAAACTGCGGACTCCAGTCAGAAGGTAGCCGATGTACTCCCTTACATCCAGCACGCTGCGAACCCTTTCGAACCTCTTCTTTTCGTTCTCCTTCAGCCAGAGAAGGTTGGGGAAGAGCTTCGCTGGGACGTAGCCCATCGGACCGAGCGCTTCTGTCATCAACTTCCTCTGCGGGTCCGCCCGCGCGTCGAGATGCGATATCAACGGAGCTGCGGGCTTCCCGGCGCCATCGAGGCAGACCGGGGCGGACCCCTGGCCTGTCACCACCGCTATGTCCACCTTTCCTCCCGACGCACCGAGCACGTTCCTGACGCAACTCGTCAGCGACCTGCCGAACTCTTCCGCGTCCTGTTCGTACACGCCCTCACTCCTCTTGCGCAGGCTGTTCTCAGCTGCGTGGAGCGCGAGAACCCTGCCGTCGCCCCTGACTACAGAGGCCTTGCATCTTGTCGTGCCGAAGTCTACCGCGAGCACCCTGAAGCTCCTCTCCGCAGAAGGCGGAGCCAACCGAGTGCCCATCTCTTCGCGGTCCTTCAAGAGACTACAGGTGCCTCAGGGCCTCGTCCACGCTCCAACCGTCGTGGACGACACCCGATATGGCCCTCGTAATGGCCTCCGGGTTCTTGTGCTGCCAGATGTTGCGCCCGAACGCGACTCCGCCCGCGCCTGCGCCGATTGCGTCCTTCACGACCTGAAGCACGTCCCTATCTGTGTCCATCTTCGCTCCCCCGAGGATTATCACTGGGACCGGGCACGAGGCCGAGACGTACTTGAAGGACTCCACGCTCCCGGTGTAAAAAGTCTTGATGAAATCTGCCCCCATCTCTGCGCCAATCCTGCCATACTTCGCGATGACGTCCCTGTCTGTCGGGTTCGGAACCTTCTCGCTCTTGACCGGGAACATCTCCGCGAGCAGGGGCAGCCCCTTCTGCTTGCAAGCCAGAGATGTGCTCCAGAGGCTCGCCATGGTCGCCGGCTCCTCTGGTCCGCCCACGGTCGCGAATATCTTCAACGCGTCGACCCCCAGCTTCATTGCAACGTCGACCGTAGCGTCCATGTTCGTCGACATCGGAGTCGACAGGATGATGCCCGACCTGCCCGCGGCAATGTGGCCGTACTTCTGGACCACGCCGAGAGTGGTCATCACCGCATCCGCGCCTCCCCTGACAACGGCTTCCAGCGTGGGCGAGGGGTCGACCCAACCAGGCGCCGGCCCCATGAAGGACCCATGGTCCAGGGCCACGACGACCGTCCTTCCGTCTCCCCTGAAGATCCGCCTCAGCCTAATTCGCGTTCCGACGTCTGTGGGCATCCCGATTAGCTCCCTCCGTTCGGCATTACCATGATTTTGACCCCGGCTCCCTTCTCGAGCATTCTGAGAGCCTCTCCAGTCTCTTCGAGGTCGTAGCGGTGTGTGATGAGCGTCTTGACGTCTATCTTGCCTTCGTCGATCAACCTTGTCGCCTCCCTGAGCTCGCTCCTCGTCTTGTCGTAGCTGCCTATCATCGAAACTTCGCTGTGATGAACGAGGTTCGGGTCGAAGGAGACCTTCATGGGCGGATTCGTCGACGCGAAAAGGTTCACCGAACCCATCGGAGAGACCAGCTGGAATCCTGTTTCTATCGCCTGCGCGTTGCCTATAGCCACAATGACCTTGTCCGCTCCGTCCCCGCCCGTGAGTTCTTTGACCTTCGCGACGGGGTCAGTCGTCGACGAGTTGACCACGTGGGTCGCACCCAGCCTCCCCGCGAACGACAGCCTCTCCTCCTTGATGTCGATCACAATCGTCTTCGCCCCCAGCAAGTTGGCCATCTGCATGTGCATCAGCCCTATCTGCCCCGCGCCCACTATGGCCACTCTGTCCCCCATCTTCACCCGTGAGTTCTTAATCCCGTTAATCACGCAGGAAAGCGGCTCCGTGAAGGCCTCCTCTTCAAAGGTTGCGTGGCTGAACTTGTTCATCCAGATCTCGTTTCCCGCTGCAAACTCCGCAATCGACCCGCTCCCGACTGCTCTCCTGTTCACACAAAGGTTCTCTCTTCCCGCGACGCAGAACCTACAATGGCCGCACCTAGTGCTGCCGTCCCCCGCCACCATGTCGCCGACCTTGAACCCCTTCACATCGCTCCCGACCTTCACGACCACGCCCGCTGGCTCGTGGCCCAAAGTCGTGGGCGGCTTCTTCCAAGTCACCAGTCCGGCGTATATCCTGTAGTCGTTGGGGCAGATTCCGCAGGCCATCACCCTGAACATGATGTCGTGAGGTCCTATCTCAGGCTCCGGCATCTCCTTCGTCTCAATCTTTCTGTATTCTGAGAGGAGGGCGACCTTCATGTAGTTCATCGCGACGGCGTGAGTTATATAAGTGTCCCAGAATTGCTGACGACAGGACATGGGCAGTCAGCTCTTATCGCCCAAGCAAGAGATCCTCGTCCTGGTCGACGAGAATGACAGCGAGATAGGCACTGACACGCGGGAGAACTGCCACCTCGGCAATGGGCGGCGGCACAGGGCGTTCACAGTCTTCCTCTTCCACGGCGGAAAGCTCCTCCTGCAGCAAAGGGCCGCGCAGAAGACTCTCTGGCCGGGCGCCTGGGATGTCTCGTTCACGAGCCATGTGTACCCCGGGGAGTCGTACGCCCAGGCCGCTGCCCGGAAGGGGATGCAGGAGTTGAACGCAAAGTTCGGGGACCTGAGCGACGTCCACTCGTTCGTCTACTTCGCTCCGCAGGGCAAGTGGGCTGAGAACGAGTTCTGCAGGCTGCTAGTCGGGGACTTCGACGGAAAGGTCAGGCCGAACCCGGAAGAGATAGACTCCATCAAGTGGGTTACGATAAAGGAACTCCAATCGGCGCTGAAGGCGGACACAGCTTCCTATACGCCGTGGCTCAAGCTCTCTATGGAAGGGTTCCTGAGAAGCCCAGCCTCGAAGAAATACGGTGCTTAGACCTCACTTCAGCTCTTCTGATTGCTCCTTCAGAAGTTCGCCCACCCTTTCGAGGGCGAGCTTGACACCGTCCTCCTCTCCAGCCGAGCACGAGAAGGAAGCTGCAGTCGCGTGTCCGCCGCCGTGCCCCCCCAGCTTGGTGGCGACAACCTCTGCCACGTCTGTTCCAAGCTTGACCTTCGTGGCGTCGAGGAACCTCTGGGTCTCTCTGAGACTGACCCTCGTCTCCCCATCCGAGGTGCCGCCTACGACGGCAACATCTGCGCCGAGGAAGAGGAGCGACCTTGCCACGTGTGCCTGGAACGAGCCGACCAGGCTCGTCGCTGCGACCCAGCTCCCGAGCTTGAAGATCTTGAGCCGCTGGGCCCCCTTCAGCTTCGCCAGAACCTCCCCGCGGTCCGGCTCTGACCTGAGGGCCCTTCTGGCCTCCTGCAGGTCCGCCCCCCTGTCCACAAGCCGAACTGCCGCCCTGAGCGCCCCCTCGCCCGCGATCGCCAGGTGGGAGGAGTCGAACAGGATGCCTTCGAGCAGGGCTTGGGCGGTCTGCCTGTCGATCCGCACCTTCAGCTCGTCGAAGAGCCTGAAGACCATCTCGGCTGCAGAGGTGGCGCTCTCGTCGACGAGCATGTGGTCGTAGACACCAGCCTCCCTGTACGGGTGGTGGTCCACTAGAATCCTCTCGGCTCCGCTCGCTGCCATCTTGTCCCTCCAGCCCTTCAGGAGTTCCGCGTCGCCGACGTCGACTGCGACGTAGAGGTCGTACTCCTGGTCGCTCTCTGTCACGGTCCTGTGCCTGAACTTCTGGCTGAGCTTGGTGGTAAGGAGGGTCATCCCGCCTGGCGTCGCTATGTCAACCCTGCAGCGAGGTGCCAAGGCCCTCAGCAGCTTCGACAGAGCGAAGGCGGAGAGGTACGCGTCCGCGTCTGCGTTCCTATGGCAGACTATGGCGGCCTTTCTCACAGATTTCGGTTCGACGAACGGGAATCTCTTCGAGCGCTCGGTCCTTGTCAACGAGGCCGGGCCCTGCTACTCTCCTTCTGCAGCCTGCGGCGCCTTGCCCTTCACTGCTTCGTCTATCTTCGTCTGAAGTTCCTTCAGGCTCTCTCTGAACCTGCTCTCCTGCTTCGCTAGCACCATCTTCCGAGTGCCTCCCAGCTCTTTCTTCTCAGTCAGCTCCTTCACGATTGCCACCTTCTGCACTTTGATCAACAGGTTGCCCGCGTACTTGTAAATCGCCTCGGAGTCGGAGGCCTTCGTCAGTTCCTCCAGCGCTTTCTCCGTCTCCGCGAGCTCGAGTTCCACCTGCTGCTTCTGTATCAGCACTGCCTGGAGGTTCTGTTGAGTCTGGTCGAACCTCGCGAGCTGTTCCCTCAGGTAAGGCGGGAGCTCAGGCTGGCTCAATTTCGGCGTGACGGCTCGCTTGGCTACTTAAAGCCTTTCGGCGGCGTGATGACGGTTTGCAGCTTTTCCGTCATCTCCCTCGCTTTCGCAGCGACCTCGGAAGGTTCCTTCCCTTCTATCGTCAGCTCGCAAATCCCGCCCTTCAGCCTGGCCGACGGGAAGGCCTGCTTGACCCTGCTGGCAGTGGCCCTATCTGTCTTGAGCGAAATCTTCAGATGGATTGACTCGATCGGGTCGCTACGTCTTCTGGCTGAGGTCATACGCGCCGCCCGCGACAGTGTAGCCGCACGAGCCGCACCTCCAGATGCCAGAGGCGCTGCGTCTCAGCTTCATGCTGGAGCAGGAAGGGCACTCCCTGGCCGCCTTCAGCGTCCTGTGGATCCTCGCGTACCTCTTCCTGAGCGTCCCGCCGTACTTTGCGCCCAGCCCCCTCACGTTCTCCTTCACCTTCGGCACTACTTTGTCGCCTCCAGTATTGCCTTCCTGATCTCCTTGCCTAGCCTGATGGAGGTGTCCGCGGCCTGCAGCACCTGGGCGGGAGTGATGGTGCTCGCCTCGCCCTTCTGGCTGGCGCAGACGTTGCCTTCGTCATCCGTGGTGATGGTTATCCTCATGTCCATCGCCCCCTCCTCTTCGGAGTTGGGGTCGACGACGAGCGCGTCTCCTATCCTTGCAAGCGTGACTGAGACAGGGGTCTTCTCGACTGGCACAGGCACCTTCTCTTCCTTGGCCTTCACCTTCTCGTCCTCGACGACGTACTTGTTCATCTTCGCTGTCCTGAGGGCGGAGACGACTGCGTAGCTTGTCGCGTCGAAGAGGTTGCCGTCGACGTTCATTATGTTGACGTCCACGAATACGGTGACGACGGTCTTGCCAGGCACCAAGCACAATTCTGTGAGGTCCACCATCTCCGACTCCCTGACGCCCCTGTCAACAACCCTGGCCAGCTCTATCGCTTCCGGGCTGGGAGGCCCGGCTTCGGCGTAGGCCGAGGCCAGGGGGAGTATCTCCGCGTTCACAACGAGGAGCCCCTTGTCCGGCGTGTCCGGGAAAGGCGTTCCGGTGGCGATCTTCACTCCGGCTACCACCTCGGTGTTCCCCAAGTTCACAATCGCCGAGCCGTTTGCCTTCTGTATCACGCCAGTCTGAATCTTTATCGGTCTGTGTTCGTCCAGAGCCCTCCCGTCGAGCCTCTTCCCCTTGGAGAGGAGCTCGACCATCTGCGCCTTCCGGATCGTCTCGACAACGTAGTTCTTCTTCATTGACATCGCTACTCGCTCTCCGCCTCTGTGGGCACAGTCGTCGCGTCGCCCCCGAAGAACTTCTTTGTCAGGGCCGCGCGCTGCATCGTGTAGACCTCTCTCCCCTTCTCAATCGCGAGCTCGAACGCCTTCTTGAAGTTCTCCTTCGTGTAGATGCCGTCAACCTGGAGCAGTGTCACCTGGTTCAGGTTCGGCATGATGGCCACGGGCATGTCTCCCGAGCCCTCCTTGTCCTCAGTGTCGTCCAAGTCAGCGACGACCTGGTCCTCTATTATCCCGCAGGAGCAGCCGACGACCATGTCCCTCATGTTGATGCCAGCGTCAGCCAGCGCGAGCGACGCGGCGGTTATCCCCGCCACCCTCGACCCTCCGTCCGACTGCAGCACCTCGACCCAGACCTCTATCGCGGTCCTAGGGTAGTCCTCGACTATGATTGCAGGCTCCAGGGCCTCCCTTATCACCTTGGAGATCTCTATCTCCCTCCTCGACGGCGCAGGGTTCTTCCTCTCGTCCACCGAGAAGGGTGCCATGTGATACCTCGACCTCACAAGCGCCCTGTCCGGCAGGACCTGGTGCTTAGGGTGGACCTCCTTCGGGCCATAGACTGCAGCCATGATCTTGTTCTTTCCCCACTCGATGTAGGCGGAGCCGTCAGCGTTCTTGAGGACGCCGACTTCCATCTTTACCGGCCTGAGCTCGTTCCATTTTCTTCCGTCGAGCCTGTTTCCCTTCTTGTCGATCAGCTTCTTCTCAGCTACCAACCTTCGCCCCTCCCAAGAACTCCTCGACCCTCCTTCCGAGGTCGGCCGCGTGCGTCTCCTCCTCTATCATCTTGATCGCGGCCACAGCCTTGAGGGTCCCATCTGGTGGACCTGTGATCACGACTACGCCGTTTTGCCCTGCCATTACCTCGCACTCTGTCCTTTCGCTTATCATGTTGATCATCGCCCCACTCCGTCCAATCAGCCTCGGCACCTTGATCGGTGATATCTTAACGATCTCACCCTTCGGAATCTTCCCGAACCCGTGCCCCCGGATGCTGAGCTGAGGGTCCCTTGACCTGTCGAACGACTCTATCTTGCAGCCTATGACATCGCCGACCTTGAACTTGGTGGACAGGTCGTGGGTCGAGGGCGAGAACTCTCTCCCGAAGACGAACGAGGCGGGGAGGTAGCCGAAGAACGCCGAGTTGATGTCGACTATCCATCCGAACCCGTTCATGTCTGTCACCTTGCCTATCACAAGGTCCTCCGCCTTGGGCATGTACGGCCCTGTGAAGGGGTTCAGCTTGATACCGTCTCTGCTCACCTCTGCAAGTCCGACCCTTAGTGCGACGTACTCGTCGCCCCTCTTCTCCACGTAGCTCCCGAACTGATAGTCTCCCTTGGCTATGACGTCTCCGGGAATCACTTGTTTCCTTTCTACCATTGGCATATTCTCACTTCACTACTGTAACCTGGGCCGCGCCCTTTGTCGTCGAACCGAGGCGGTCCAGCAGGCCGGGCTGTCCACCAGCTGGTATTTCTACTATTGCGGAGAGCGTCCCGTCAGCACCCCAGTCCTCCTTCAGGATGTCCCCGAAGTTCTTCAGTATCCCTATCGTCTGCCCAGAGTATTGGGGAGCGACCTTCACCTGAAGCTTGACCTTCTCCGACTTCAGCGGCAGTATCGTCCTGAGCTTCTCGATGACGACTTTGGTCTGCTCGTTGGCGTCCTGGAAGGGGTCGACGGCCACCCTCGCCTCCTGCATCGCGTGGTCGATTCGAAGTGGAGGGTGAGGGAGCATCGTCTTGGGGTCGACGAAGTTCTTGGAGATTATCGCTATTATCGCCCTCCTCTTCTCTTCGGTCAGCCTCTTCCTCTGCTCCTGGGTCAGGTTCAGTTCCCCACGCTTCAGCACCTCTAGCGCTGCCTTCGCCTCGTCGTCAGTGTTGAGGAACTTCCTCAGCTTCTCGCTCCCCGCCCTCAGACCCTTGGTCGAGTCCGAGTAGACCTCGTCGATGACTATGACTTGGGAAGGCTCGACGTTCTTGCCCTGCTTGAAGCTGAGCGCTGCGTCTGGGTTAACGAGTATCTCGAAATGCTGTCCTTCCAGCACGAGCCGGACGCTCGTGAGCTTCGTAGACTCCTTCGTCCTCGCCCTAGTCTGGCCTGAGGTGTGAGAGAACCCGCTCATACGTCAGCATCGTCCCTTAGGAGCTCTTGGGGGGCTTGTCAGACCGTGTCTTGGCGCCGGACGCGCTCTTCGCCACATCTGCCTCGCTGAGCCTCCTCATCTTCTTGGACTCGGTATCGACGACCGACACCTTGATGTGTGCAGTCCCCACCTTGTCCTCGCTCACTAGGTAGATGCATTCGATGGCTAGAGTCACGGCTTCATCCAACGAGAGTTCCTCCTGGTAGTTCTTCTCCAGGTAGTCGTTGACCTGGTCGCTGCCTTGCCCGATGGCAATTGCGTGGAACCCGGAGTAGGTGCCCGTGGGGTCTGTGAGATAGACCACGGGTCCGCTGTTCTCGTCGACCCCGGCTATGATCAGGGAGACGCCGAACGGCCTGACGCCAGCGTACTGCGTGTACTGCTGGTTCATGTCGGCGATTCTCTTGGCAATCGACTCGACGTCGACAGGCTCGTCGTAGATCAGCCTGTTGCTCTGCGCCATCACCCTTGCGTTGTCCACTTGGATCCTGGCGTCTGGTATGTAGCCTGCGCCGACTGCGCCGATGTGGTCGTCGATCTGGAACATCTTGACCACAGAGTCGCCGCTCTGGAGCTTCCTTCCCTTCTCCTCAACCGCGAGCACGACGCCCTTCTTTGTCTTCACTCCCACCGCAAGGCTCCCCCTCCTTACTGTCTCGAGGGCGTACTCAACTTGGTAGAGCCTGCCGTCGGGCGAGAAGATTGTGATCGCCCTGTCGTATCCAGCCGAAGGTGCAAACAATTTGTTTTCTTTACTCCTTTTGTCGGACGCTCGTCCGACTGCTTTTAAACTCTTTTCCCGCTCGGAGGTTCTGCCGCTTAAAGGTTCATATCCGCAGAGGGTCTCGGCTTATCTCTTCATGGTCAGGGTCCTGGCAGTCAACAACTATCCCTCGCTGGAGAGGTTCTGGAGGTTGAAGAATTCGCTGGAGGCGAACGGCGCCAAGGTGTCCGTAGGCGGCTGGCGCGAGTCGTCCGCCAAGTTGTTCAACGGATATGATGGCGTCGTGCTCAGCGGCGCACCAGACATGCTCTCCGAGGAGCGCACCCAGAGGAAGTTCTCTGCGGAGGCAGGGGCGGTCATCGAGGCCAGGGTTCCGGTCCTGGGCATCTGCTTCGGGCACCAGCTCATCGGTCGGGCGTTCGGCTCGAACGTGGTCAAGAACGGCATCCACACATTGAAGTTCGTCGAGACTGAAGTGCTCGCCAGAGACCCGCTCTTTGCCGGCCTACTTGGGAGGATGACGGTCTTCGAGTCTCACCACGAGGCGGTGGAGACTCTCCCTGAGCGCTTCCGTCTGCTGGCCAAGAGCCCGAGCAGCGCGATAGCCACCATGAGGCACTCCAGCCTGCCCATCTACGGCCTCCAGTTCCATCCAGAAAGGAACAGTCCCGTGAAGCCAGACGGCAACCTCGTGGTCTCGAACTTCGTCAGGGGCCTGGCGTAGGCGCTGGCATGGCAATCCAGAAAGTGATCTTCACTCGCGAGGTCGTGGACAGCCTCCTGTCCTACTCGAAGATGGCCCATCCGAACGAGGGGATACTGCTGCTCCGAGGAAAGGCGAAGAAGGGAGTCGCAGAGGTGACAAGCGTGATGGTCCCTCCGGCGGCGGTGCATGCAAGGAGCTACTCCTCGTTCAACTGGTTCATGCTGCCGGTCGACATGTCGTACCTTGGTGTCGCCCACTCCCATCCGTCGGGACGCGCTGTACCGTCGCATGAGGACCTGCTGCACGCCTCAGGCAGGGTGATGGTAATCATGGGCTTCCCATACAACGACGAGTCGTGCCTCGGCGTCTACGACAAGGATGGAAGCAGGATTCCCTTCGAAGTGAATGCGGGTCATCAACGTTAAATAGCTTTAGAGGCCGATATCAAATCGGTGGTTCACCTCGTCCCAGTATAGCAGAGGTCAGACTTGGGGAGCCCTGAAGAAGGCGTGGCGGGGCTACAAGGTGGCCAAGGTTCAGAAAAACCTGGAAGACATGAAGAAGTACGCTGAAAGAATCAGGACGCTCCAACAGGAGCTAGGGCTCGCGCAGGCGAAGTTCCCAGAGCTAGGTCTGAACTAGGCCCGTTACTTATCTTTCTTTATCCGAAATCGGCGGAGTGCGTTGTCACGATTTGATTTCTCAGGTCCTGGGCCTGCTGAAGCGTGAAGTCAGGTTCTGTCGAGACGAGGACCAGCTTGTTCCCCATGTTGAACGTCATGATGTTCACCTTCTCCCGCTTGATGAAGGTGAACTGGATTTTTCCGAAGTACTTGTCCCAAGTCCTGTCCGTGCTGAGCTGAATTGTGATGTTGGCAATAAGCCTCAGGTCCTCGCTCTGCGGCTCGAGCGAAGGTATGCCCTTCTTCATACCGCCCGCTATGGTCCGCCCTGATTCGTCCAGGATTGACGCGGACCGCACCCTCCTGTCGAACTTGAATATCTCCGTGCAGATCTTCTCGTACTGGACCTGCATCATTCCTGAGCACAATGTCTATGGTCTCGGTTCGATATAAACGGAACGTCGCAAAACACGAGAGCTTCCCTTCTTTCGCGGGTCGAGATAAGATGAGGCGATTGTTCACCATCTTAGACTCCGTCTCTGAAGTGTTCCTGGGCGAGTATCATGGACCATCATGGCTTTGGAAATTGCACTAATCCTGATTGGTGCCGGCGTCGGATGCGCGCTGGTGCTGCTGGCGACCCGCAAAGGCTACCTCGGTCGCTCGAGGAGCAACGGGCGGGAGCCCGCCTCGACCTCCGAGCGGGTAGTCTCGGGCCCGTCGCCAATCGAGCCAGCCCCGTCTCCTCTCCCAGTGCTGTACGAGAGCGTACAACCGCCACCAGTCCCATCGCAGCCAGTTGTCTCCCAGTCGTCATCTCCCGGACTGACACCACTCAGAAGGAGCGGCACGACTTACAAGCGACGGACTGCGCCGAGGCGACCGCTCGTTGGTACCCGGCCGCAGACACAACCGCCACCGCAGACAGAGAACAAAGAGCCCAACCAGTAGAACAGAACGCGCGGGCTTGGGCTGGAAACGCCAATAAACCCGCCCCGTGCCATTCCGTCAGATGAAAGGGGAACCGATGATCGGGCTCCACGTCTCGATTGCCGAGTCCCTCGACCTTGCGTTCGACAGGGCGGTCGAAGCCGGTTGCACAACTTTCCAGATCTTCACGCGCAACCCGCGCGGATGGAAGTTCAAACCACTTGCAGACGAACAGATATCAGCCTTCTTGGAGAAGAGGAGGTCTTCGAAGTTCAGGAAGGTCGTCGCCCACATGCCTTACCTCCCCAACCTCGCGTCTCCGGACCGGGTCACGACGAAGGCGAGCAGGCACGCTCTGAACGAGGAGGTCAGGCGGTGCGACCTCCTGGGCATCGAGTACGTGGTGACACACCTCGGAAGTCACTTGGGCAAGGGAACGATGGTCGGCGTGAGGAACGTGGCAGAGGCATGCAGCGAGGCGATAGCCGGGAGCAGAGGCGACACGACGATCCTTCTTGAGAACATGGCTGGGCAGAAGAACTGCGTGGGCGCGAGGTTCGAGGAGCTGAAGCAGATACTCGACCTAGTAGGAAAGAGTGAGAGGTTGGGCGTGTGTCTGGACAGCTGCCACGCCTTCGCCTCAGGTTTCGACCTCTCCAGCCGGGCTGCGGTGGAACAGACGATGAGAATCTTCGACGAGCTCGTCGGCTACGAGAGGCTCAAGGTTGTCCACCTGAACGATTCGAAAGGACCACTAGGCAGCGGCCTGGACAGGCACGAGAACATAGGGAAGGGGAAGATAGGGCGGATGGGGATGAAGGCGTTCCTGCGCTATCCCGGCATCCTCGAGAGGCCCATAATACTGGAGACGCCCTACAGAGACCTCAGGGGGGAACGTGAGAGCATGGCCACCGTGCGGGGACTTCTCGCCTGATGCCTGCTCACGATAAATATCACTCGCAATCGAAGATTGTCGCGGGCCCGTAGCTCAGATCCGCAATGGGAGAGAAGCCAGGTAGAGCATCGGGCTTTTAACCCGAGGGTCAGCGCATGCCCCTAAACGGGTTCGACTCCCGTCGGGCCCGCAGAACCATGCCGAATGGGAAAAGCTTAAGACAGTATGTCGTACGTATTGTACGACATGCCCACCATAACAGTCAGAATTTCCGAGGAGGAGAAGAAGAGACTTCTCAAGCAGGGAACGCTTTCGCAGTCCGTCAGGGAGGCGCTCGAACTCTACCTGAACACGAAGAAATCTCGGGAACTCATCGGAAAGCTAGAGGCACTCCAGCGAAGGGACCCAATTGAAACCACGTCCGCCGACGAAGTCAGGTTGATCAATGAGGACCGAAAGCGTTGAGAGTCGCGGACAGCAGCTACATAACCGAAGGGCTGCTGAAGAGAAAGGGGCTTCTCGAGGAAGATTTCCTTCTCACCGTTGATCTGGCTGTGTACGAAACCGCCAACTCCATCTGGAAACACCAATGCTTGCTCAAAGACTTGAAGAACGGGGCACCCTATGTGTCCATACTTCACGAGTTGATAGAATCCGGCAGAATCCGCGTAATTCGCCCGGGGAAGGAGCTCATGGAGAAAGCATACTCACTTGCGGCGAAATACAGGCGGCCCATCTACGATACAATTTTCGTGGCGCTGGCGCTGGAATTGGGCTCCGAGCTCGCGACCTTCGACAGACGTCAGACCGAGCTGTTGCGGAGCGAAGCGGGCAACTAGTAATGAATCCAACAACAGTCCATAGCCGGAATTCACAGACTGCCGGGTTCGAACCCATGCCGGACCGAACCCGGGGGGTTTCGGTACCATTTCTAGCACCGATTTTGGTGCGGTTCCCGTCGGGCCCGCGGAACATGCTCACTGTGAACCGCCAAGGCTTAGCATCTTTTGCGTTCTCCGCCCGGTGCCAAACCGGGTCCAGGTCGCAGTACATGCGCTCGTCCCCGCCTATCTCGACCTCCTTAGCACAGCCAAGTCACCTGTGTCCGCTGCCAAGTCGGTCGGAACAAATAGACGGCCGCCATGGTAGTCCATGCTGCTGATCTTGGGCAAATTCAAATTGAGAGGGTTTCTCTGGCTCGGGTCGTTTGCCTCCTCACTACCTCTTGAATGGTCACCTGCAATTGTGTCAATGACGTTCGTCTTCCTGTCTATCATTCGAACGACGAAGTTGTATCGGTCTCCCACAAAGATGTTGCCTTCCTCGTCCAAGGACAACGAAATCGGGCCGTTGAAGCGTGCCGTTCTGCTGCTGCCGAACGTTGCGAATCTGGCGTCTCCGCCATCACCCTCGTAGCCTCCCACCCCTGTTCCCGCTATTGTGTGCACGCGCCTAGCTCGGACATCTATCATCCTGATTGCGAAGTTCTTGCTGTCGAGAACGTAGACGTTCCCATCTGGGCCTCTCCGAATGTCGTAAATCCAGTTGAATCTGGCATCTTCGAAACTCGTTGCCTCTAGCTGGAAGCCCGGTTGGCCGTCTCCCAGTATCAGCACAGGCCTGCCTGCCGGATCAAACCTCCACACCCTGCAACCTTCAACCTCATTGACCCAGACGAACCCTTCATCGTCGACCACGCAATTCCCAGCATGCTTCATCCCAATGGCCGAGCCATCGACGAAAAGTGTGGCTTCCTTCCTGTCTGCGTTGATGCGGTAGAGAAGGCTGCTTCCAAAGTTTGATATTACCAGTGTCCCGTCGAGCATGCTGTCAATGTAAATCGGGAATTGAAGCGTAGTGGATATGTTTCGTACGCCCTCGAAAACGGTATGAGCGGCCACTGTCCACTCCAACCTGCAACCCTCGCCGAGAAGACCGAGGAAGTGCTTCTTGTGCTCCAGTACGTACCGGTTCCCGGCTCGGTCATGAAAGCCGAAGTGCACGAATCCGTCTTTGCACAAGTCGCCGGCTACAAAATCGAAATGAACCACTCGTTCGACTTCCCATCTAGCCATTCGACAAGCACTCGTCTCCTTGTTCTCCGACTAATTAAGGAACGAAAACTCTTTCCGAGCCGGAGAATAACGAGCATCGCGTAGTCCTCTCGACTACATGTCGAGCAGATTGGGGCCCACCCCCAACTGGGCCCGTGACTGGTCCGACCAAGACTACCTGGGACCAAGTTCGACTCCATCAGGACGTGAACCCGTTAGTTCGAACCCATTTCCAGTTGTGAATTCACAGCGGGTCCCGTCAGGCCCGCGGCAAAGTTCGTAAGAACCCTTATATCCACGTAAACATCCTTGTTTACAGGAAATGACCACGATCCAAGTCCAAGTAAGGATTCCAGATGAGCTAGTCAAGGAACTGGACCGCTGGATTGCGGAAGGGAAGTTCTCGACCCGCAGTGAGGCAATCAAGACCATTGTTGCTCTATACAATGAACGAGAGCGCACCCGGAAGTTCTATCAGACCCTCCAGAAGAGAAGCGCGGAAGCAAGGAAGAATCCGAGGATTCTCATTTCACTCGAGGACGTCTTTTGAGCTTCAAGGTCTTGCTGCACCCAAAGGTAGCAAGATCTCTGAAGAAACTCCAACCTTCTATCGGGAGAAGAATCCTGGAGTCCGTTAGAGAACTCGAACGATCACCGGAAAAGGGCGACCCGCTGAACCCATCGCAGTTCTGGAGGCTTCGGGTGGGCGATTACAGAGTGATCTATGAAATCGACAGACAGACCAACCAAGTGGTAGTGCTTTACATTGGACACAGGAAGAACGTGTACGACCAGTTCTCAAGGTTGTTCTAGACCGATTTCATCCGGTTCGAACCCACGCAGGACCGAACCCGAGGGGTTTCAGTACCATTTCCAGCACCGATTTCGGTGCGGCTCCCGTCGGGCCCGCATCTGTTCGGGTTCGACTCCCTTGACGCTCTTCGGATTTGATCCCGTCTGCACGTTCATACCATTTTATTTTGTTGCCATACGATATGCTTCTGTTTCGTTATCGAGTGGTGACGAGGGACTCCCGAGCGTGCAACACCCGAAAATGAAACAGGGCCCTTCATGGCGAGCCAAACCTTATTACATGCAACACACCGCATGTTAATGAAGCGAATTGCTGGCCGCCGTATACTACGGGCCGGGCGACATCCGAACGGAAGACCGCGAGGTTCCTCGGGTCGGTAGGGAGGACATCCTCATCCGCCCTTCTTTTGTCGGCATATGTGGCTCCGACGTTGAGGCTTTCAACAAGGGCGGCTACGCCGAGGGGACGATAATAGGACATGAGTTCGTGGGGATAGTGGAAGCAGTCGGTAGCGATGTCACCTCAGTCAGAGAATCGGACTACGTGACTGCGAACGCCGTAGTCCCCTGTGGGGCATGTCACGCATGCCGTGTCGGTAGACCGAGCTTGTGCGAAGACCTCGCCATGATCGGTATCAACACAGACGGTGCACTGGCGGAGCGCATTCGCGTTCCGGCGTGGACCGTCCACAAGCTCCCCTTGAGCATCGAGCCTGCCCACGGACCACTCATCGACCCACTCAGCAATGTCGTCCACGCGGTCAAAATCTCAGCCTTTGGGCCAGGAGACGCGGCAGCCGTTGTAGGTGCGGGGCCCATCGGCCTTCTGTTAATAGACCTCCTCAAGACCTCCGGCGCTTCTAAGGTCGCCTCCTTCGAGACGAACCCGGCTCGGCTAGCCCTAGCTGGCAAGGTCGGCGCAGACCACCTCATCAATCCCGCAGAGGAGAACCCTGGCTCAATGGCAGATGCTTTGACCGATGCGAAGGGATTCGATGTAGTCTTTGTGGCAGCGGGTGCGGGGAAGGCTGCTGAGATGGCCTACGACCTTGTGGCTCCTGGGGGCGATATCATCGTAATAGGGCTCATCGAGGATAAGGCCACAGCGGACTACCTTCGCATGGTCCTCTCCGAAATCAGTGTGCGCGGCAGCTACCTCGGCTTCAACGAGGTTCCTGTCGCAATCGACCTCCTCAGCAGAGGCGTCATCCATGCTACCGCAATAGTCACGAAGACCACCCACGGAATCAAGGCGGCCGTGCGGGAGGCGATTCCGTCTTTGGCAAGACCTACATCTACCGACGGCAAGGTGGTGGTCGCGATTGGAGGGGAAATGTGATGTACACGTTCGGTTCCAAAGGTTACTTGGAGGAAGTTCAGAGAAGGACCAATGCGGATCAGACATACCTGGGCTTGGCCAAGGGGGAGAGCCTCGGCTATACTATGGTCATCGAGCCCGAGCCCGCAAAGGGCGTGACGGAGCGGCGGGTTATCGGCTACCGAACCGAGGACGGCCCCATTACGGAGATTTGGGAGGGGGAGCGGCCCACCAACATAGTAATATCAGCACCCTACGGGATCTGGGTGAGTATCCTCCTGGGAAAGCAAAGCGTCACGCGGGCGTTCCTGACGAGGAAGCTCCGGCTCAAGGGGAACCTGGCGACAATCCTCAAGATGTCCAAGTCCACTGACCGATGGCTCGAGGTTCTGCGGACCATCCCGACCGAGTTCCTGGGCGAATACCAGAAGGACAGCCTGAAGGGCGTGGAGTAAATGGACATTGGGGGAGCGCTGGGCTACGCTCTCGTGATACTACTTCTCGTCTTCGTCGTGGGGACCACGGCATACTGGGTCACCTACTTCACGGGCGGCGGAACGCAGGTCACGAACGAAGTCTGGTACACGAAGTTCGAGGACGCCTTCCCCGTTGCTGATGGCTGGGCCGCCCTGGCTTCTCTCCTAGCCGTGTTCTACATCTTGCGCGGAGATTCTCTGAAGGGGCCCTTCTTCCTCGCGGCAAGCGGCGCCTCGATCTTGTTCCTCGCCTTCATGGACATCACCTTTAACTTTGAGAACGGCCTGTACTCCCTCGTTCCGACCAACGGCGCGATGCAGGTGGAACTGGTGATCAACGTCTTCACGGCATTCCTCGGCGTGTTTGCTCTCGCGGCAGGGCTGGTCTTCCTGTGACGCAACTCCCCCGGTGAATGATGTGCGTGTGGGCTACACCTGCCAGAAGGTCTCGCCCGTAGAGGAGGAGCCAGTCTCGGCGCAGGACGACATCCCTGACTCCGTGGCTATCGAACTGTACCGGAAGATGGTCCTCTCGAGGACTCTAGATGAGCGACTACGGACAGCGTACGAGAACCTCGAGTTTCGAGGTGAGCTCCACCTATCCATGGGTCATGAAGCGGTCGCCGTCGGCGCAGTCGCGGCCGCAGAACCGTGTTTCGTCTCCTCACACTATCGAAGCCACGCCCTCGCCGTAGCGAAGGGCCTCGACCTCAAGGCCGTTGCTGCGGAGATCTATGGTCGGGCGACAGGAGTGTGCAAGGGAAAGGGAGGGCACATGCATCTCACGGACCTTTCGAGAGGATTCGCAGCCACCAGCATCGTAGGTGCTTCCGTTCCCATTGGCGCAGGCTACGCTTTCGCCTCAAAGCTTCTTGGCAGGGGCACTCCGACCCTTGCTTTCATGGGAGATGGCGCGCTCCATCAGGGGGGCGTAATGGAAACTTTCAACATCGCCTCCATCTGGGGCCTCCCCCTCCTCCTCGTCGTGGAGAACAACGAGTTCGCATTCAGCACACCTTCGTCGACCCATTCTTCAGTTCAGCCTCTGGCCGCAAGGGCGCGCGGGTTCAATATTGCGTCTTATACGATGGACGGCATCGATGCGAATGCGGTCTACGCCTTCGCCTCCACAGTCGTGAAAGACGTCATGTCAGGCTCGCGCCCCATCTTGGTGGAGTTCAAAGTGCCGCGACTCTCGGGACACGTCGAGGTAGTAGACTTCGAGGACTACCGGAGTGCGAAAGAAAAAGCGAAACTGGTGGAGAGGGACCCCATCGCAGTGACGAGAGCGACGCTTCTCAGCCAGGGCGTGCTCGACGAATCCAAAGACGAACAGCTTCGCAAAGAGGCAGCCAAGCAGGTCCAAGAAGCCCTCGAGTACGCTGCCTCGTCCCCTTTTCCGCCGGCCGACGAGGCATACAGCGGTGTTGGGTGAGGAGCCGCATGAATCGCGAACTGTACATGTATGAAGCGATCAACGAGGCTTTGAGGCAGCTCCTTGAGGCGGACCATCACGTTGTGCTCCTGGGTGAAGACATCGGCCAGATGGGCGGAGCGTTCTGGGTGACTCGGGGACTTCAGGATGCGTTCGGCAAGGACCGTGTAATCGACACGCCCATCAGCGAAGCGGGGTTCCTTGGTATGAGCGTCGGCATGGCCATGGGCGGCCTCCGTCCAATTGTCGAAATCCAGATGATCGACTTCGCCCTCCTCGGAATGGACGCAATTGGAAACCACATGGCGAAGCTTTCGTACATGAGCGGGGGTCAGATCCGCCTGCCAATCGTGATTCGCGCGCCCATCGGTGGTTACTACGGTGACGCAGCCCAGCAAAGCCAAGTTCTTTACGGAATCTTTGCCCATTTCCCTGGACTGAAGGTCTTGGTGCCCAGCGACCCCTTCGACGCGAAGGGGCTCCTGCTCCAGGCAGCTCGGGAGGATTCGCCTGTCCTGTTTCTGGAGCACAAGCAGCTGTACGGTGTCCCCTTCATGGCCTACGGAACCCGGGGTCCAGTGCCAGAGGAGCCATACACGGTCCCCATCGGGAAGGCAAAGGTCGCGCGTGAGGGGAGAGATGTCACCGTCGTCAGTGTCGGCTATGGCGTGCACTTGGCGCTGGAGGCAGCCGAGCATGCCAAGGAGTTTGGCGCGGATGTCGAGGTAATCGACCTCCGGTCCCTGAAGCCCCTCGATGCTGAGGCGGTGCGAACCTCGGCCCTGAAAAGCCGACGCGTGGTCGTCGTGGACGAGGACTACCGGAGCTACGGTCTGTCTGGAGAGATCGCGGCAGTCCTTGAAGAGGACAACGCCACGCGCACAGCCATGCAGGCCTTCGCACGTGTTGCGAATCCCGACGTTCCTGTTCCTTTCTCTGAGCCTTTGGAGCAGGCCGTTCTGCCGAGCGCGGACCGCATCCTCGATGCTATCAAGGAGTTGATGTGACAGTGGAAGCCGCACCGGCCTCGTCCCGATGGGGTGTCCTGGCTGCCTACATGCTCACGGGAATCGTGTCTCAAGTTCTGTGGATCACATTCTCACCTATAGATTCTCAGGCGTCGAATGTATTCGGGGTGTCCGTAGGCGACGTTGGTCTCCTCTCGGCCGTCTACCTCCTCGTGTATGTCATCATGTCAATACCTGCGGGTTACGTCATCGACGCCTTTGGCTTCCGCCGCGCGGTACTCTTGGGGGCGGCATTGCTGGCCTTCTCCGGCGTGACACGCTCCCTTTCGTCCAGCTTCCCGATGGTGTTGGCGTTACAGGCCGTCGGCGGCCTCGGGCAACCATTCATCCTCAACAGCATCTCCAAGCTTGTCAGGGCCTGGTTCCCAGAAAGCGAAGCTGCTCTGGCAACGGGCATCGGGACCCTTTCTTTGTTCATTGGCATCCTCATAGGCCTCGGACTGACACCATCCTTGGTCGAGATGTTGGGGTTCGTCCCAGCTCTCCTCGCCTACGGCGGCCTGTCTCTCTTAGCCCTGCTAGCCTTCTACGTACTCGGCAAAGAGAGAAAGAAGGGCGTCGAGGTGGAAGAACGTGTCACTGTCACCCGAATCCTCGACGTATTGCGGAACAAGAATATCGTCGTCCTGTCAATCCTGTTCTTCATCGGTCTTGGGATTTTCAACGCCGTCGCCACATGGATTCAACCCATGCTCGCCACGAAGAGCATCGGCGCGGACCTGGCGGGTCCACTAGGCAGCCTACTGATCATCGGAGGAGTCATCGGGTCGGTCGTGATTCCTGCTCTTGCCGATAGGTACCACACATTGAAACGTCCTCTGCTTGTCTGCCTCGCCGCCTCCAGTGTGCTGTGGTACCTTCTGGGTGTCCTCACCGAGACCATTCTAATCGCGGTGGTACTCCTCGTCCTCGGATTCTTCTTCGTCTCGGCGCTGCCCCTGGGGCTGGAGCTATCCGCACGCTCTTTGGAGGGGCGGGCTGTGGGAGTGGCGAATGCAGTCGTATGGGAGTTCTCGCAAATGGGGGGGCTCGTCCTGATTCTGGCCTACGAAGTTGTATCCATATCGTCCGGCTGGGAGCCCCTCTTCTTCCTGTCCTCCGCTCTTACACTCGCCTCTTTGATCTTTGCGTTGCTCCTACGAGCCAAGTAAAGCGAAAGAAAACCTGCCTGGTGAACAGGAGCCAACGCAGATCCGAGCATCTGAACAAGCTCTCGACGTGCCACGGTTCAATATCCTCTTTTCGACCGAGTGCAAGGTCGGGCCCCATCGGGCCCGTGCTAACGCTTCGTCAGATATTCGATGTGAGTTCTCGGATTAGCGCAGGGGGTTCGAGTCCATTGAGGCATGAACCTGTCATTCGAACCCATTTCTAGCTTCATTTTTGAAGCGTGTCCCGTCGGGCCCGCATCCATTCAGGTTCGATTCCCCTGTCCCCCTTCGGATTCGACCCCGTCTGCTCGTTTATACCATTCCGTCTGTGAGAATCGGCATCTTCGTTAATACCCTAATTCGCCTACTCAAGTCTGAACATGAAATGCAAGGAAAGAGCAATGGTTTGGCGTTTTTCCCGACTGCGATTCCCCGTCTGCTCGGCACATTCGACCTCGGACACCTCTACCTAGGAGGACGAAGGCGGGGGTACGATTTCCTGTTCGTGGTAGCCGCTTTGTACATGATAGTAGCTGTCGGAGTTTTCGTTCCTGGTGTGGTCCCCGCCCCAGTCATGGCTCCTGGCTTCGCACGACCTGATGCGTTTTGAATCTAGTCCTGAAATCTGTATTCGCGCTCCGCAATGCATTTCGAGCAGGAAGCCCAGATCGTTCCGACGTTCCTTTGCGCAAGTCAGCCCCTGGGAGCCCCATCGTTCAGGGCATGCTCGTAGTCACTTTGTCGTTCCTCTTGATCATCTCGTCGTTTCCGCTCTCAGTTGGCGGGGTGCCCGGCAAGCCTCCAATTCAGCACGTAGTCATCATAGTCGAGGAGAACCACACCTTCGACAACTACTTCGGTACATACCCAGGGGCGAACGGAATCGCAGGCGCGACGCCTCAACCATCGACGAATAACTCCACGACCGCGAAGCTCGTCAAGCCGTTCATGATCAATACCACGACTATTGCCCACGACCTCTGCCACGACTGGACGTGCGCCCATCAAGCCTACGACAACGGGAGCATGGACGGCTTTGTGACTGCGTCCAACTCGAATCTGACCATGGGTCACTTCAACCCCTCGCTCATTCCCTACTACTGGGATTACGCGTCTCAGTTCGTCCTGCTCGACAACTTCTACACCCCGGTCATGACGGCGAGCCTCCCCAATCACCTCTATCTGATCGCTGGACAGTCGGGCGGTTTGGTTGGTAGTGCTAACGCTGGTTTCATCAACTTCACCTCAAGCAATGTACACGACAACACGTTCTACTTCAAGTCGATAGTGGATGAGCTCGACGCCAGTCACATCACTTGGAAGTACTACGCTGGGGGCTATTACTATCTGAACAACTGGAACCCGCTGCCCGGTTTCGCATCATTCAAGAGCAATCAAGCAAGGATGCGGAATCTCGCTCCCCCCGGACAATTCGCCACAGATGTAGCGGACCACAAGCTTCCAGGTGTTTCCTGGATAATGCCAGCAACTGACGAGGAGAGTGAGCACCCACCCTACGATATTTCCAGTGGGGAACAAGACGTGGTGTCGATTATCAACTCCGTGATGGCCAGTCCTTATTGGAACTCGACGGCCATCTTCTTGACGTGGGACGACTGGGGAGGATGGTACGACCATGTTCCACCTCCTCAGGTGGACCAGTTCGGCTACGGGTTCAGGGTTCCCTGCCTGATAATATCTCCCTACGTGAAACAGGGCTACATCGACCACACGCAGGGCGACTTCACATCCATCTTGAAGTTCGTCGAGACAGTCTATTCCCTGCCACCGCTTGCGAGCAGGGACGCCTCCGCCAACAACCTGATGGAAGCCTTCGACTTCTCGCAGTCTCCGGGACCTCCGCTGCAGCTACCGGGGCCATTCGTCTCCGACCATTACCCCCTGACCTTCCCGAACGGCACTCTTTTCGGAGGAGCAACGTCCGCATCGCAATCCAATCCAGCCACGACAACCACAACAACCACGACCACAGCCATCACACGAGTTACAACAAGCACCGCCGTCCAAACTATCACCATTGCCAATACGGATCCTGTCACGACAACAACAACCACGACCACAGCGATTACCCGCCTTGCAACAATCACCGGTGTCCAAACTATCACAGTTGCCAATGCGGCTAGTCCCTCGAGTGCAATTCTAGTCGCAGTCCTACTGGGCTGCATGGTTGGCTCAGTCCTGCTTCTTGTTCCCCGGCGGCTGGGATGGGCCCGTCCCGGCCAAGGTTGAGCCACGAACAGAATCATGAAAGCTGACGCGACGCCTCGAATACCATGAGACGTAGCTTCAGATCGATGTTTGCGATGACCACGTGACTTCGCATTATCCCTAGCCAGGAATCTGTGGCAGGGCTTGTTTCCTCACGACCTTCACTTGTCCTGGGCTAGGTGTGTGGTCCAGCCATGCGTATTGTCTCCCAAGCAACGGTTCTGGTCTGAAAAGTAGAAGGTGCGAATGTAAACTTAAAACACCCTCGCGGGGTCAGAACCATCGACGCCCAGGTCGTATAGAGGGTCATCCGTACAATGGTCCAGTATGCTGGCCTGTCACGCCAGTGACCCGGGTTCGAAATCCGCGCGACGAAAATCCCGGCCTGGGCGCCTCTCAGACTTTTCGCACTTTGCTTCTACTTGGGAACCCATTAATATCCAACCGACAGCGCAAAGAATTGCGATGAAGGATATTCTCCGAGAATCGGGAATCGGGACGCGAGCGCTATGGGCCGGCGAAGAGGGGTCCTCTGTCGGTGGACCAACGCAGGTTCCAATCGTCCAAAGTGTGGCTTTCAGCTACAAGGACTTTGAGGAGTGGCATAACGTCGCCCTAGGACGCAGGCGCGGCCACATCTACAGCAGGAACACCAACCCCACGGTCTCGGCGCTTGAGGAGAAGGTCAGGGCCCTCGAGGGCGCGGAAGCTGCCGTCAGCTTTGCCTCTGGGATGGCTGCGATAAGCAACGCCCTTTACACGATTTTGAGACCTGGGGACCGCGTCGTCACAATAAAGGACACATACGGCGGCACGAATCAGCTCTTCCGTGAATTCCTTCCGGAGATTGGAGTCAAGGTAACCTTCTGCGATACAACCGACATTGAGCAGATTGAGAAGGAGGTCGCGAAGGGATGCAAGGTCGTCTACCTTGAGACTCCCACCAACCCGACCCTCAAGGTCGTGGATATCGCTCGTGTGGCCGAGGCCGCACACGCAGGCGGGACCACGGTCTTGACAGACAACACGTTTGCCACACCTGTGAACCAGCTACCCCTGAAACTCGGATCCGACGCCGTTATTCACAGCGCGTCGAAGTTCCTAGGCGGACACGCGGACGCGCTCGGCGGAATCTTCTGCGGCCAGAAAGCCCATGTGAAGAAGGTGTTCCACTTCAGGGAGATAAACGGGGCGGCTCTGGATCCCTTCGCCGCCTACCTTCTGCTCCGAGGCCTCAAGACACTGCAGATTAGGGTGGAGAGACAGAACGCGAACGCCATGAAGATCGCCGAGCACCTAGAGGGTCACGACGCGGTGAGGGAGGTCTACTATCCCGGGCTCAAGTCCCATCCCCAGCACGAGGTCGCGAGGCGGCAGATGCGAGGAGGATTCGGGGGCGTCCTGAGCTTCACTCTGAAGGGCGGCCACCGCGCTCTGAAGACTTTCCTCCCGAAACTCAGGCTGGCGCATCGCGCGGCGAACCTGGGCGCGGTCGAGACCACTGTCGGGTCGCCCGCCACCACCAGCCACGTCGAGGTAAGCGCGCGCGACCGCGCGGCGATGGGCATACCAGAGGCTCTGGTCCGCTACTCTACAGGGATAGAGGACGTCGAAGACCTGATTGCGGACCTCGACCGAGCTCTGGCATCAGTCCGCCAACGGTAGGTTAGGATGTGAACCTCACGGGTTCGACGCGCTGCTTCCTCACCTGTATCTTCTTCTGTACATCCCGAAGATGAGCAGGTCATACACGACCTTCGAGACCCCACCCAAGAGGAGCGGCGCAGAGAGCAGACCATAGGCGAACATGGCTGCGCTAAAGGGCCCCCCCGCGAAGGCGCTGATGCTCCTCGACGTATTTGTCACAGCGTTCGCCGTTACCCTGTCCTTCTGACCGAACAGCTCCGTCATGAAAGACTGTCGCGTCGGGACATCCATCTGGGACATGCTCTGCCGGACGAAAAGCAGCGCGAGCGCACCCAGGAGCGTACCTGCGAATGGAATGAGGAGCAGAAAGACGTTGGAGACTAGATGAGTTGTGAACATAGTCCTGAGGTTTCCGAACCTGGTGGCAATGAGGGCCGCCCCGTAAATGGAGACCGCTGCGATGAGGTTCGTGACAAGGAAGACTGTCCCGAGCAGTGAAACATGGGCGTGGTAGCTCTGCTGGAACCAGTAGGACAGAACGTATACCGAAACGAAGCTGCCACCGAAGGCATCAGCAGAGAAGAGCGCTGAGAGTGTGATGACCTCGCGCCTGGTCTGCGGGTCGAGGTTTGCTAGGCCCGCTTTCTGACCCTCGGGTCCGACAGGTTCGATTCCGCGGAGTCTGGAGTAGACGACCGCCAGGAGTACACCTACCAGCGCGAAGATTACGAACAGTCCCTTGTAGACAAGCAGGCCCCCGCCCAAGTAGTCTGGCGCGCCGGCGGTGAACGAGCCGATCGAGGCGGCAAGATAGCCCACCAAGTTGTACACGCCGAACGCCTTGGTTGTGCCAGAGGCTCCTGCCAAGTCTGGCAGGATTCCTGCCTCCACCGACTGGAAAGGACCCGCTTCAGTCCCCGTCGGGCTGATGTTCCCGATGAAGCAAGCTGCGAGTATCAGGAAGGGCGCAGGAGTGAGGGCAAGGGTGAGTCCCGAGATAATCATCAAGACGCTGAAGAAGATGAGGGCGCGCCTCCTCCCAATCTGGGCCTCAAGCGAGGCCAGCACTATGTTCGAGAACGCGTTTCCAGCTAAGATGGCAACGAGGACCAGTCCGACGAAGAGGGCAGAGTATCCCTCGACCGTCAGGTAGGAGGGCACAAGGATGCTGAGCAATCCGGAGACGTAGACCCTTGTCGCCTTGACGACGTACAGCGGCAGTATCCTGGATTGCATAGAAGCACCCGAGGTTGCGCACCTGCTAGACAGCGTGCTCTAGCCTTGCCGCACCCCTCTCTTTCGAACTGCAGTATTCATACAGCGCATCGTACAAGGGGAATTGGAGTCGCATGTTCTCAAAGTCGTCCTTCGCGCGCGTCCTGAATCCAATCGCCGCTGCTTCCAGACCAGCAGATTCCGGCGGAGCGTCTGGGATTTTGGCGTCAGCCCCCCTGACAATTCTGGCTAGTTCTAGCAGGGCTGGGTCCTTCAGGCCGAACTTCCTGATGATGGCGTCGAAGCTGACGTACTCCTTCCCGCCTTCCTTGTAGTGGGTCAACTCTGCGCCCTGGGCGTCGAACGCGGTCGCTCCCTCCCTTCGAGACACCTCGAGGACCTTCTCGGCGGGCACGAAGTGGAACTCCGCTGTTGGGTCGACGAACCTCTTGATCAGCCAGGGGCACGCGATTCTGTCAACCTTAGCCTTCTCCCGTGTGACCCATTTCATTGGCAGCGGCCGAGCCTGCTCTCCCCGGCTTCATATCTAAACGCTAGCCGTCCGTGGAAGCGAGAGCGACTTCACACTTGGGCCTGCAGTTGCCTCTGGGCGACGAAGCCTTCCACCGCACCGCCAGAGAGGACGGCCCGTTCGACCACGACAAGGTTGTGTCCCCGGAGAATCGTTGTAAGTTCGTCGTTCCACGTTGTCCTTCGTATGATCTCCGGTAGCGCTTCGAACGTGTAAGAGACGCCAGAGTCCACTCGCCTGAGCAGACCTTCTGCGACCTTCAAGAAACCGTAGATGTAGACAGAGAGGATTGGAGACATGGGTCCCTTCGGCCTGACGAAGTCGTAGATTACTGCGCGTCCTCCCGGCTTCAGGACGCGTGACACCTCTGACGAGAACCTCTCCAGGTCGCAATACTTCACTGCGTAGCATGAAACGACGACATCGAAGGAGGCCTCGGGGAAGGGCAGCGCCTCAGCGTCCGCGTTCAGGAGGGCGCCGGAGCAACCCAACCTCTTCCTCAGGCCGATTCGGAGCATCCAGTCCGAGAGGTCGAGCCCGACGACCTGGCAGCCGGCACCCTCGAGCCGCTCTTCCATCACGCATGTCCCGCATCCAACGTCGAGAACTGCCTCCGACCTCCCTAGGACTGATCTCTCTACAGCCCATCTCTTCCAGTACCTGTCCTGCAGCAAGGTGGCCCCGTCCAGGATCCTGTCGTACGAGTCCGCCAGCCCGTGGAAGAGCCTGCTCGACACGGCTTTCAGTCCCTCCGCTTCGTCCACCTCGAGGTGCTGCACTTCGGCTGAACCCACCTTGGTGGAAGCTTATATCCAAAGGGGCTCAAGAACGGGAGACGAGACAGACCAAGGAACCCGAAGCTCGGAGAAGCCAGCATTGACGCAGCCCGAAGTGGGAAGGAGCCGGGAGAACGAATGGTACGTCCCTCGTTTCGGTCCGAGACGATTCAGGCTTCTGGTGGGAATGAGCTTCCTCCCGTACACCCTGATGAACGCAAGCTACGTCGTGATCGGCTCAACGCTGCCCTCCAGCGTCCACTGGGACAGGGTGGCCGTTCTGGTTGGCGTGTACGTCCTGGCGGTAGGGATATCGGCCCACGCACTCGACGCGATGGGCCCAAACAGGCCGTGGGGTACGTTGCTTTCCAATCGTCAGCTCGCCGTCCTCGCACTCTCGTCTCTGATTCCAGCCCTTGCCTTGGGCGCTGCCTACTCTGTCCTCTACGCCCCGTGGCTCTTCGTCGTGGGCGCAGCTGAGCTGTTCTTCCTTTTCGCCTACAACCTAGAACTGTTCCATTCTCGCTTCCACTCCGAAGGGTGGTTCGCGTTCAGCTGGGGCTTTCTACCTGTGGTCGCGGGGTATGTCATGCAGACCAACGGCCTGAGTATCCCTGCCCTCGCTGGAGGCCTCTTCGGTCTCGCAACGGCCTACCTTGAGGCAAATGCCTCTCGCCCCTACAAGATGCTCAAGAGCGGAGCCGAGAGTCAAATAACGGAGCAGGCGGGACGCTTCGAGAAGATACTCGAGGGCGTCGTGGGGAGTGTCCTTGCCATCGCTCTCGCAATGGTCCTGCTCAAGGTCTTCGGGTGAACCAGCACCCGTAAGCGGTCAAGATGTTACTCGACGTTGAAGTAGAGAAACGCGAGAGATCCCCATTCGTCCCCCGCCACTATTGTGTACGCACCTGGCGGAAGCGACAGTGGCGTTGTGGCCGAGTCTGCTGAATACGTCCCTGCGAGCGTGGCGTTGGCCACCATCGGGAGGGCCGGCCCGTTCCCGGGTAGGACCACTGCGGCCGAGCTTTGCGCCTCAAAGGAGTATCCCGTTATCAGCCTGATGAGCAGCGGGCATGGAACGATCGGGAACATCTCGAGCGGCTTCGCTTGGGTGACGTTCGCTGCGGTGTAGGTCCCCTCGAAGAGGGCGACGCCGAAGGGATAGACCGAAGAGTAGCACGCTGTCATCCCGAGCCCTTCGATTGTCCACGATTGTCCTCTCGAAACGTTGTTCGGGGCGGATAGCGTGTTGAACTCTTCCACTCTGACCTGAACCGCGCGCCCCAGAGCAGGAGTTGTGGTGTTGACCGAGAGGTACAGCCTCAGCCCTTGGACAGATTCGACGAAAGTGCTTGAGGCGCTATGCCGCTGCCCAGCGCTGCCTCCTGCGAAGAGTGGACCGTTTACGACAGCGACCGTGCAGACAGCCAGAATCACCATGGCCGCGAAGAGGCGAGACGATCTCAACAGTTCTCGCCTAACCATCGGCGGGCACGGATATTATTTCTAGTTCGCAGAACACTCTGTTCTGGTCACGGTACCGTCAGGAACAGGTAGGCTGTCTGATAGACGAGCCCGTTCGTCACTGTCACGGCCACGGTGTATCGGCCCTGCTTCAGAGCTGCACCCGTCTCCAGTGCGACCTGCAGACTGACAGGACCGGTCCCCGGTGCGAGAGTAGACTCGCCCGTCGTGACGGTGATGAGTTTTGGCACACCGGTGGCGCCTTCCGAGTCAGAGACTTGCACCTTCAGGGCGGTCGTCCAACTGCCGCTCACTGTCAGGGCAAACCTTGCCTCGTGGCCGGGAAGGACTGTTGCGCTACTATTGCCTCCGTCCGCATCTACGGCAAAAGAAGGATGGAACGTGGCATTGACAAACCCGACATAGTTCCCCGTGGTGGATGTGAACCAGAGCCCTCCCTTCGCGAGAGCGACCGTCAGGTCGTTCTGGATGTCGCTCCCGTTGCTTATCGGAGGATTCGCTTCGCTGTACTCTGTCATCGTTTGGCTGAGCGTGTCGATCATCGCGATCTTGTTGCCGTAATGCTCGTTGAACCAGACTTTGCTCCCGTTCGCTTGTATGAAGTACGGCAGGGTTGTCGTCGTGTAGTTCTCTATGGAGGTTGGGTAGAGCGTCCAAACCGCGGAGTCTAGGTCGTAGGATGCAACGCTGGAAGGGTAGTGCTGAACGACCCAGACTTTTCCCCCAGAGACCGAAACGCTGTTGGGCGAGAAGAGCTCGAATCCGCTGCCCACCCGCGCGGGGTTGATTGTCCCTGCAATGTTCTGCGGGTCGAAAGTGTAGACACCCCCGGAGTTGGCAGCCGGGTCGATTGCAACGAAGTAGGCTTGCGTCGCGCTGACGAACTGCGCTTGGGCCGGCACCTCCCCCTTGGGAAGTGCGACACCGAAGGTTGCGACCGAGAGGTTCTGCGAAACTCTGCCAAGCACAGGCGCGCTTGAGAGCGAGGTGAACCACAGCGAGCCATCGGGGGCGGTCGCGAGGGTGTACGGAAACGGTGCCCTCTCTGATACGTTGATGACAGTCGTCGAGCCGGTCGCAGGATTCAGCCCGACCAGGGCACTCCCGTCGAAGTCAGTACCCCACACCATCCCGTTCCAGAGAGCCACGCCCCAGATTCCCGTCCTGTAGCCGCAGGTGCTCGTCCCCCTGCTCGCTGACGGCCAGGGGTACTCCACAAGCGTCCCGTTGGCGTAGAGGTGCCCAGCCCCCGGGACGGACTGCTCGCCGAACCAAACTGAACCGTCGGGCGCAGCAGCAATCGCGTTTGACCACCTCGATGGTGTGGGAAGCTGGTACTCTGTCACTGCTCCGAAGCTTGACGCCTTTAGGTTGCTCCTCAGGGCACCGCTCCCGCCCAGCAGCAGGCAGTTTCCTGGCCCTGTGGGACGGAGGCCGTACACGGCAATGCCTGCGACAACGACCACTGCTAGGACAGCGAGAGCCAGAGCTGCAATCTTCGTGTTGATGCCACTTCACACCTCCGGCAGGCAGTCAAGAGTAGGCCTGGAAGTCCTTGCCGAGCGAGCCCAGGGCTATCTTCTGCTCGAGTATCTCGTTAGTCCCCTCGTAGATTGAGGTTACCCTGGTGTCAGCAAGGTGTCTGGCAGGCCTGTTCTCAAGCGAGTAGCCGTTGGCCCCGAAGACCTGCACAGCCCTATTCGCAGCGTCGAAGGAGGCGTTGGCAGCGAAGTACTTCGCTTTTGTGATTGCCAGGTCGGTCTGGTCCCTGAGTCCCATGTCCTCGGGCTTCTCCTCATACTTCTGCTTCAGGAATGCCGCCCTCAGCAGCAACCATTTCGCCGCGTCCAGGTTCGTTGAGATGATGCCGATATGCCTCTGTACGAGCTGGTGCCTCCCTATCTTCTTGCCGTGCTGCACCCTCACGCCAGAGTATCTGACAGCCTCGTCGAGGCAGTCTTGGATTACGCCGACGCAGCCGGCTGCGACGCTCAGCCTCCCGCTCATCAGACCAGAGTAGGCGACCGAGAGCCCCCTACCACGCGGGCCCAGCAGGTTCTCCTTAGGCACCTCGACCTTGTCAAGGTAGATCGTCGCCGTGTCTGCCGTCGGGAGCCCTAACTTGTGTTCGATTGGTTTCGCCGTGAATCCGGGGGCGCCTGCATCCACGATGAAGGCGCACATCTCTTCCCGTCTCCCCTTCGGGTATGCGTAGATCAGGACGCTGTCTGCAATTGAACCGTTGGAAATCCACATCTTCTGTCCGCTGAGCACGAACCTTCCGCCCCTCTCTTCGAACGACGTCGTCAGCGAGGCTGGGTCACTCCCCGCTCCCGGCTCCGTCAGTCCGAACGCGAGGAGCTTCTCTCCCCTAGTGGCAGGGGTCAGGAACCTCTCTTTCTGCTCATCGTTGCCCCACATCTGGATTGTGAGCTGGCAGAGGGCTATGTGGACCGAGAAGAATGTCCTGACGCCTGTGCCCTCCCTGCCGATTCTCTCAATCGCGAGCGCGTATGTGACAATGTCTGCACCCTGACCGTCCCCGTACTTTCTCGAGATAGGCAGTCCCAGCAGGTGAGCCCTGCCGAAGACCGGGCCGACCTGGTCGTTAAGCCTCCTTTCCAGGTAACACTTGTCCTCAATCGGCCTAATCTGCTTGCAGGCCCTGTCCACCTGCTCAAGGATCATCCCCTGCTCGTCCGAGATGTCGAAGTCCATCTTGGATAGGCACGCGAATTCGTCCTGTTCTAGCATCGCCACTCGTTCCCTCCAACGGCCCTTCTAAGCTCTCCCTCTTAGATTTTCCACGCTCCCCTCGCGTGGACGCAGGGTCTCGGGGTTCGGTGGTCGAGAATCCTATGACTAAATGGGGGAGTCTGGTTATTCATGCAATAGGAACTGACTACAGCCCGCGTTGGTGGAAACAGGTCATGCTATCCCAGTTTTCATAGAATTTGGGGTTCTTTGTAGATGCCCCAGACCCGCCGTCCGACGTCCACTATCTCGCCGAGCGTCGCGTACTCCATGACCGCTTCGAGCATTGGAGTGATCGAGTTTGCGTTCTCGTTTTCAAAGGCTCGCTCGATTCTGTGGAGGGCTGCCTCGACCTTCGCCTTGTCTCTCTGCCTTCTCACTCCCTCCAGCCTCTTCGCTTGGCTCTTCTGCGCCTTGGAGTTGATCTTCAGAGTTTCTATCGGCTTCTTCTCCTCGACCGCGTACCTGTTGACACCCACGACCCCGTCCTTATCATCTTCCACCCTCCTAGACAGCCTGTACGAGTTCTCTGCTATCTCCCGCTGCAGGTAGCCCGACTTTATCGCCTTGAGTATCCCGCCTGCGGACTCGATCCTGTCGAAGTACTTGTATGTCTCCTCCTCCATCTGCTGAGTGAGCCACTCCACGTAGTACGACCCTCCGAGTGGGTCGATCACGTTGGGTACCCCAGACTCCTCCGCTATGACCTGCTGCGTCCTCAGCGCCACCTCGACTGCCTTCTCTGTGGGCAGGGCCCACGCCTCGTCGAACGAGTTTGTGTGCAGGGACTGCGTCCCTCCGAGCACTCCAGCCAAAGCCTCAATCGTCGTCCTGATTATGTTATTCAGGGGCTGCTGCCATGTCAGCGACGCACCGGAGGTCTGGGTGTGGAACCTCAGCAGCAAGCTCCTCGGGTCCTTCGCGCCATACTTCTCTCTCATCACTGTAGCCCAGATCTTTCTCGCAGCCCTGAACTTCGCTATCTCCTCGAAGAAGTCCATCGTGGAGTTGAAGAAGAAGCTGAGCCTCGGGGCGAACTGGTCGACCTTGAGCCCTGCTTCCTTGCCGAGCTCTATGTAGCCGAAGCCGTCGGCAAGTGTGAAGGCCAGCTCCTGGATCGCGCTGGAGCCCGCCTCCCTGATGTGGTAACCGCTGATGCTGATGTAGTTCCATAGAGGCATGTTCTTCGTGCAGTAGACCATCAGGTCCCTCACAATCCTGAGGTGCGCCTCCGGAGGGTAGACCCACTCCTTCTGTGCTATGTACTCCTTCAGCATGTCTGCCTGGACAGTTCCCCTCAGCCTGCTTATGGGGACGCCCTGCTTCCTTGCCACCCCGGCATACATGCAGGTCAGCACAGCGGCCGGAGCGTTGATCGTCATCGAGGTGCTCACCTTGCCGAGCGGAATCCCGCCGAAGAGAACCTCCATGTCCTTCAGCGACGAAACGTTGACCCCGCACCTTCCCACCTCGCCTCGAGCGCGTTCGTGGTCGCAGTCGTAGCCGTAGAGCGTAGGCATGTCAAACGCAATGCTGAGGCCTGTCTCGCCGTGCTTGAGCAGAAGCTTCAGTCTCCTGTTTGTGTCCTCGGGCGTCCCGAACCCGGAGAACATCCTCATTGTCCATCGTTTCCCTCTGTACATTGTCGGATAGACGCCCCTCGCGTAGGGGTAGACTCCGGGGTAGCCCTGGTCCGCGTAGTCGGAGGCTGTGAGATCCGCGGGAGTGTAGAGCGGCTTGAGCGGTATCCCCGAGGCCGTCTGGAAGTCGTCCTTGGTCTCACGCGACGCCTCCGTCCACGGGCCGAGGACGGTCTCCTGCCACTGCTTGACGCCCTTCCGGATGCTTTCCAAGGCCTTTGAGTCGTAGAGTGAAGCTTCTCCCGCCCTCCTCTCGACCACCGCCTTCGCTTTCCTCTTCCAGTAGGGGTCGTCTCCGCCTCGCAGCAAGCCTAGCGCTCGTCCCACTTGGTGGGAGATAAAGAATCTGATGCGAGAGAAGGACCCGGGCCCCCTGCTCTGTACACTTCCGCCTCAACAGCGTTAAATCGAGCCTAGAAGGCGCAGCCGCAATGCTCGAGGCTCTGGAGCACGCTGCGCCATCCGACTGCGTATTCGTCCACGGGGCAGGTGAGACCAACATGTTGTGGAAGGGAACGCTCCAGCAGCTGTCTGGGCCTGGGAAGGCCTCGGCGGTGAACCTCCCGGGCCATCCCACCGGCGAGTTGACGTGCACCACAGTCACTCAGTATGCCGACGCGGTCCACGCATTCATCAGAGAGAGCGGCCTCCGCAAGCCGGCCGTCTGCGGCCACTCCATGGGAGGGGCCATAGCCCTCACGCTTGCGCTAGAACATCCCGAGGGCGTCGGGGCCCTCGTGCTCGTCGGGACCGGTGCAAAGCTCGGGGTCCTACCCGAGATAGTCGAAGGCCTCAGGGACAAGCCCCTCAACCTTATCGAGAGGACGATAACGCCAATGAGTTTCTTCGAGGTCAATTTGGAGGTCGCGAGGGAGGCGAGGACCGCCCTTTCCTTATCCAACCCATCGGCCTTCCTCAACGACTACCTTGCGTGCAGTCGTTTCGACGTCAGGAGCAGACTTCCGGAGATTTCCGTCCGCACAATGGTTGTCTGCGGTGAGAGCGACAGAATGACACCCCCGAAGTGGAGTCACTACCTCAGCGCCAACATCCTGTCGTCCACCGCCTTCTTCATCCGCGAGGCAGGCCACATGGTGCCACTCGAGAAGCCAGGACCCTGCGGCTGGCTCATCCAGACGTTCCTTGCAGCGCTCAGTCGGTGAACTCTTCCCCGCCCCTCGCCAGCCTCGTGATCTCTCCCACGAGTGCGACCAATCCCTCCTGCGTCGCAGAGGAGACAGGGTACAGGTCAGCGCCGAACGAAAGCCTGCGTATGCTCCTGAAGAGGTCCGAGTAGAGGGAGTACTGGTCGCTGTCTCTCGTGCCCGACAGGGCGTCCTCGAAGACAGCCGTATTCTTGCTCCACTCGACGATTCGCTTGACCCCATCCCTCGCAATGTCCCTCTTCGTGAGGACAGACAGTCTGGGCACGTTCATCCGCAGCCCGACAGAGGCCGAGAGGAGCGCCAGCGACAGGAAGTTGACTGGGGTGTTGGCCAGGAGAGGGTCGAGCAGGAAAAGAAGAATCTTCGAGTCCGCCCTCATCTCCTTCACAATGTACTCGCCGCTCTCCCTGAAAGCGAACAGCTCTGTCTGCCCGGGCGTGTCCACTATGACGTACTCTGGCCGGTTCGAGTCTATCTCCTCCTGTAGCCTGCCCAGCTGCGTGGCCACCATGTCCGCCGCCAGAATCAGCGCGCCGTTCGGCCCGAGACCGTACCGCTCCATCAGGTCATCAAGGTTCACACTCAGCCTTATGTCGACGTCGGGCTCGTACGGCAAAGACACGACTCCCGGGTCCAGGTTGACAGCTATCGCGTCCTCACCCCTGTTGATGTACCAGTCCTTCAGGGCTTTGGTGAGCATCGACTTCCCCGACCCTGCTGTTCCAGTGATGAACGTCACGTCCATTTCAGGCGCCTCCCTTTGGCGAGACGGACGACCTGACTGTCGCACCGGCAGCGCGGATTGCCCTGGTCATCTCAAGCGCCACGCTCTCGGCCACCCTGTCCGCCTCCGCTCTGTTCTCCTTTACGGAGACGATGTCGAGCTCGATCCTTGAGATTCCTTCCCTGGCGCCTCTGGGGTGGGACTTGATGTACGTCCCAGGATGCCGTTTCAGTTCCCTTTCTATAAACGGGGCGATGGCTGACTCGTAGATCCCTTCGACTTTCAGGTTGATTGCACTCCTGTAGAGCTTTCCAAGCCTCTTCGCGACCTCGGGCTCGACGGACCGCCCGAATATACCCCTCATTTCCGACGGCACTCCGGGCAGGCAGAAGATGACAGAACGGCCGACCTCAACTCTGACACCCGGGGCCGTGCCCACCTCGTTCAGCAGCGGTTCCGCGCCCGCAGGGAGGGTGGCCATCTTTTTCCTCGCCGGCGTGATTTCGATGTTCGCCATCCTTCGCTTGGCATAATGCTTCCTTACCAACTCCAGCGCCCTTGCGTTGACCGTCATCCTTCTCCCCAGCCCGAGCGCGACTCCGCGCAGCGTCATATCGTCTGGAGTAGGGCCGAGCCCTCCCATCACCACCAGGAAGTCGGTGTGCCTAGAGAGGCACGCTCTCAGTCCCGCAGATATCTCGCCAAGTTCGTCGTCAACGGTGGTAATCTCCTTAATCATGCTCCCCATCAGGGCTAGCCTCCTCCCCATCCAGTGGGCGTTGGTGTTGACCGTCCTTCCGATCAGCAGCTCCCTCCCCACTGCGAGCAGCTCGATTCTGACCAAGGCCATCGCTCGTATGATGCCAACCTTAAAACGAATCCGAAACCCGACAGCAACCATGGGCTTGGCTCCGCGCATGGTGGTCGGGGCTGGGATGCTGCTCCACAGGCGGAGGAAGCTCCTGCTTGTGAAGCGCGACGAGGAGCCGGACAGGGGCATGTGGTCCTTCCCCGGGGGGATGGTGGAGTTGGGCGAGAGTACGGAGGAGGCAGCAGTGAGGGAGGTCAGAGAGGAGGTTGGGTTGACCGTCAAGGTTGAGCGTCTATTCGATGTCGTCACTTACTTCCCGTCGGCCAGGAGGCCCAAGGCTAGGGACCAGCTTGTAGTCGTAGATTATCTGGGCAAGCCTCAGAGAGGGAGGGTGAAGCTTAACCATGAGTCATCGGATTTCGGGTGGTTCACGCCCGATGAGGTACAGCGGCTGAAGGCCTACAGGGACGTCAAGCGCTGTGCAAGGAAGTTCGCACTGATGAACTTAGACTGAGCCTTCATGCTCTACGCTGGGATGGTAGGGTGCGCGTCTTCGCCCGCGCCCTACTTCTCCTTGTTGCCACTCAGCCACCATTCGAGGTAGTCCGACTGCTGCCTCGATTTCTTTCTCCTCTCGTCTTCCGATGGCGTCTTCTGCTTGTACCTGATGTCCGAGAGTTGGTCCCTTGTGAGGAAGAGGCCGCACTTCTTGCATCCAAACCTCTTGGTGGGAGTGTCATACAGCATTATACCGCTGCATTCGGGGCATTGCTGATCCATTGACCTCTTGACTTGCCCGATGGCACAGCCCCTTAACTTTTGCTGTGGATTGGCTGTTCTGGCAAACAACCCCGAAAATCCGTTAAATATGGTATGGGCTTGAGCGGGAACTGTTGAGTGTGGCCGACAAGCTGGTGCTCGCGGGGCCCGCCTCCGAGGAGCTTGGCAGGTCTGTGGCTGCGAAGCTGGGCGTCGAAGTCCTGAGGTCTGAGTTCAAGGTCTTCCCGGACGGGGAGTCGAAGTTCACTGTCCACGAGAAGGTCGCCCACAAGAGTGTCCTTGTCATCCAGTCGACCTATCCGCCGGTCGACCAGCACCTCATGCAGCTGCTCCTCGCCGCCCATCAGCTGAGCCAGGACGGTGCAAAGGTCACGGCTGTCGTTCCCTACCTCGCATACGCTCGGCAGGACAAAGAGTTCCTGCCAGGGGAGGGAGTCACACTCGGGGCAGTCGCGCGTCTCATGAGGTCGGCGGGGATAAGGCGCGTGGTCACCGTCGACATTCACTCTACCGAAGGTCTGGCCCTCTTCTCGTTCCCAATCTACAGCGTCTCCGCCATCCCCTCACTCGTGGGCCACGTGAAGGGCAGCCTGGCCCTCAACGACCCAGTGGTGATAGCCCCAGACTTCGGTGCGTCGAAGCGGACCGAGGCGTTCGCCTCGCTATACGGAGCGAAGTACCTCCAGCTCTCGAAGAGCAGGGACAGGACGACGGGAGAAGTGAAGGTAGGTGATGCGGCGCTCGACGTCAAAGGAAAGGACGTCCTGATTGTCGACGACATAATCAGCACCGGAGGCACGGTCAGGGCGGCTGCAGAGGCTGTGCTGGGTCAGGGAGCCTCGAAGGTGGTTGCAGTCTGCGTCCATGGCCTTCTCGTCGGGGACGCAGCGGAGAAGCTTGAAGGCGCAGGCGTGAAAACGATAGTGGGCACAAACACTGTGCCAGGGAAGTACGGCATCGTCGACGTATCAGACTCAATCGCTTCCCACCTCAAGACTCTTGAAGAATAGGTCTCTTGTCCTGCTCTCCGGCGAGGGAACGACAATCCCAGCTGCGGAGGCGAAGGCGCTCTTCCTCACCTACGACCCTTCCTCCAGCTTCCAGTCCCCCGAGAGGCGGGTCCTGATTGCAGAGTCGAAGGCTGACCCAGCGACGGTCGCGCGCAGGATTGCATTCGCCCGCAGGGTGGGTGTGCTCATTGATGACCCATCCGAGGTTTCGCAGACAGTCCGGGGGAGGAGGGTCAGGATCAGAACCTTCTCTCTGGAGAAGCAGAAGCCCGGGCCAGAGCCCTACGGTCTACTCGACGGCCTCGACGTGAGGGTGGACTTGGAAAACCCAGAGTTTGAGTTCACGGTCGTCCAAGGAGCACGGCGTTACATCGCACTAACTGCCCCGAGACTGATGAGGCAGGGATGGTCGCACCGCCGACCAAGGAGGCGCGCCTACTTCCACCCCTCTGCAATCTTCCCGAAGCTCTCTCGGGCGCTGGTCAACCTCACGAGGTGCAGGGAGGGCAAGTTGCTCCTCGACCCCTTTTCAGGCACAGGCAGCATTCCGATTGAGGCATGGGACATCGGCCTCAACGTCGTCGCCTTCGACCAGGCAGCGGTGATGGCACGTGGCTCTCTCGCAAACATGAGGTTGTTCGAGCAATCTTGGGCCGGGGTCGTACGGGCAGACGCTTTCCGCCCTCCAATCACGCGAGTCGACGGGATTGCGACAGACGTCCCCTACGGCAGGGCAGCCAGCACCCGGGGGAGAAAAGCGAGGGACGTGATCCAGCTCACTATGGGGCTCGCGGTTTCAGTCCTGGGGGCAGGCTCGTTAATGGTGCTGATGCATCCGAAACTCATGCCGGTCGAGCCTCTGAGCGGACTCACCGTAGAAGACGAACACTACCTCTACGTTCATAAACGCCTCACGAGAGCAATCACAATCCTGAGGAGGAGTTAACCTTGGTCAGGCTGTCGGTCACGTTCCTAGGCACCAGCTCGGCCGCACCGACGAAGACCCGCGGCCTCCCAGCCATAGCAGTCCAACGAGAGGGCGACCTGATACTGATGGACTGCGGCGAGGGAATCCAGCGACAGGTGATGGCAATGGGCTTGGGCCTGAACAGGGACACCACGATCCTGATCACCCATCTACACGGCGACCACGTCACAGGTCTGCTGGGACTGCTCCAGACTATGAGCATGGCACAGAGGACCAGACCCCTCACGATCGTCGGGCCGACCAACCTGTCAAAGTGGCTCGAGGTCACCTCGGAGCTCCTCCACATCGGGCTGACCTTCCCGATTCGGTTCGTGCCAGCAAGGAGCGGCACTGTCCTGAGGATGAAGGAGTTCAACGTGAGGTCCGTGAGGGCGGACCACTCCATCGAGTGCTACTCCTACCTCGTGGAAGAAAGGGAGAGGCCAGGAGTCTTCTTCCCTGAGAAAGCAAAGAAGCTCGGTGTGCCCGAGGGAAAGCTTTGGTCGAGGCTCCAGAAGGGAGGGAAGGTCAAAGTGAAGGGAAGAATCATCAGCCACTGGGACGTGGTAGGCAGACCCAGGCCAGGCAGGAAGGTGGGGTACTCTGGGGACACGAGGCCCACAAAGAAGCTTGTCAGATTCTTCAGGGGTTGCGACCTTCTGATCTTCGACTCGACCTTCCGGGGCAGCGACAGCGACAAGGCAGTGGAGCGAAAGCACAGCACCTCGCTTGAAGCGGCGACAGTGGCAAAGGAAGCCCGGGTCGGGAGGCTCGTGCTCACACACTTCAGCGCGAGATACACTTCAGTGTCGAGCTTGGTGAGGGAGGCGCGGACAGTCTTCCCAGAAACCATAGCCGCCCGCGACGGCTTGAAGATTGAGGTGGACTACCCGCTTTCATAGGCAGTGAGCCACCGAATCAGGGAATCGAGCTGCTTCGACTCCAATGTCAGATACATCGGCCCCAGGGCCGACTCCTCTTCGGTGCTGCAGAGGGCGACGACCCCTGCCGCCGCCGCCTGCCTGTTGACCATCACCGTCGTCCTGTCGCCCTGTTTCCCAGCAAGGAGAAGCCTCCTCGCGGCTGCCCTCACATGCCTGTCCCTCAGCTGGTCATGGAGCCTCTCGACGCTCCTTGGGTCGTCCGAAGTTATCCTGAGCAACCACTTCCCTTCTTCCACCGAGTGTCTGGAATCGCCGACGACGTTCATCATTGCCCCCAAGACTTTCTGAGAATCCTCTGAAGACGAGAGAGTCGAGTCCAGAGTCAGGCGAAGCCTGAATTCAGGGTCCACCCTTCTCGACCCATCGTTCGACCAACTCCACAACGGTCTGTGACAGCTTGTCAGGCGTCGTGTGCTCGTTGGAAATCATCTCGTCGGCTAGGGCGATGGCCTTGCTTATGCCAACCTCGAGCTCCCTCTCGTCTCTCTTCAGGAAAGACTCGTAGAGTTGCGGGTCGTCGCTCCTCCTCCTCTCCTTCAAGAGTGCGAACCTCCTCTTCCTGGAAGCATGGACTGCGAGCAGGAGGACCTCGGTCGACCTGCGGAAGACCTCCACCTCTGCCATCGACCTTATTCCATCGACGACCACTCTGTCCGCCTTCGACCTTTCAACTAACTCCAAACATAGTTCTGCTACGGCTGCCTCACCACGCTTCCTCCTCAGGTCCTTCATCACTTCGCCCGTGTTCTTCTCGTCTGCCACGAGCCCCCTCCTCTTGGTCTCTTCCCGTATGATATCGCCCATCACCACCCTCTTCCACCCTCTGCCTACAAGGGCTTGGGCGGCGGTCGACTTGCCAGCCCCTGGCATCCCGGTGATGGCTACCAGCTTCAACTCCGTCCCTGCCGTATTACCTGATTTTATAAGCGAATTCAGCTCGTCGTGGGCTGGAAGAGAACTCTTGCGCGTCTTCGTGGCCCTGAACATACCTGATGCTCGCGTGATAGATAGGATGGTAGCCTTCCAGGGGGAACTCTCTGCCACTGGGGCCGACCTGAAACTGGTAGAGAGGCAGAATCTCCACTTCACGGTAAAGTTCCTCGGCGAAATCTCAGAGGCTCAGGCCAAGGAGGCTGCGACGAGGCTCCGGGCGTTGAAGCTGACTGGTATCGAGGCAACCGTGAAGGGAGTCGGTGCCTTCCCTCGCCCAAGCCGGCCAAGCGTCATCTGGGTCGGTGTGGCACATGACGACGAAGCTAGGGTCAATCCGCTCGCGACCTCTGTCGTAAAGGCGCTCGAAGGGATTGGAGAGAGCGACGACAGGCCCTACCAGGCCCACATCACAATTGCCAGGGTGAGGTCAGGGAGAAACAAGGAGGCGCTCGAGTCGTTTCTCATGACAAACTCGGAAAGGGATTTCGGTGGCGTGAAGCTGGCCTCGCTCAACCTCGTCTCCAGCCTCCTCACGCCGAAGGGGCCTGTCTACACCGACCTGGAGGTGTATCCTCTAGAATGAGATCGATAGAGCCAATCCTCCGCAGAGCCCTGACGCTGGTCCGACCTACGCCGGACGAGGAGAGAATCCTCCAACGGACGGCGGAGTTCATAGTTGAGAAAACGAGGAGAGCGGCATTAGCGTTCGCCGAGGTCAAAGAAGTGACGCTGGGGGGCTCCTTCGCCAAGGGAACCTGGCTTCCAAGTCATGCCGACCTCGACATTTTCCTGAAGCTCGACGTGAACACTCCCGACGACAAGTTCGAGGAGATAGGATTGAAGGTGGGCGCCGAGGCGACGAAGGGCCACCCGCGAGGGAAGAAGTACGCTCAGCACCCCTACACCGAGGCAAACGTCGACGGAGTGAAGGTGAACATCGTTCCTTGCTACGATGTGAAGCCGAAGGAGTGGAAGAGCGCAGCCGACAGGTCGCCGTTCCACGTCGAACTCGTCAAGAAGATGTCGCAGGATCAGAAGGACCAGGTCAGGCTCCTCAAGCAGTTCATGAGGGGCGTCGGCACGTACGGCGCTGAGATCGAGATACAAGGATTCAGCGGCTACGCGGCCGAGGTCCTCATCATCCAGCACCATGATCTGCTCGGCGCTCTGAAGTCATTCGCAGAGATTAAGCGGCAGGCAGACGGGAAGCTCCTGCGTCTTCCGGATCCTGTCGACCCCGAAAGGGACCTCGCACGGGCCATGTCGGACGAGAAGCTCGCAAGGATGGTCCTAGCGTCCAGGGAGTTCCTAAGTAACCCTTCCATAGCATGCTTCGGCAGGATGCGCGGAAGGATTCGGCCGGCGATGAAGGAGAACGTCGTCGCGGTTGTCTTCGCCCATTCGAAGCTCAGCGAGGACACCCTCTGGGGGGAGCTGAGGCGGACGATTAGGCACGTTCGGAGGCACCTTGAGGAGAAGGGTTTCAAAATCGCCAGGGCTCTCCCAGCGTCGAACAACTCCAATTCGAGCGCCTTCATTTTCGTGCCCGAGTTCCACGCGCTCCCGCGCCTGGAGCAGCGGCTGGGACCGACAGTCGACAGGAAAAAGGAGACTGAGACGTTCGTCAAAGTGAACAGGCGCAGGGCGAAACTGATTTGGGTTGACGACGATGCCAGGGTCAGAATCCTTCAAGAGAGGGAGTGGACGGATTTCTCATCCTTCCTCGCCTGGATTGCAAAGGCTGGAGCCAGGAAGACTGGCGCATCCGACGAGGTAGGGAGAGGGATGGCGAGGACGGGACGTGTGCTCTCCGGCCGCTCTCTCAGGCGTATGGCGACGTCAGCCCGATGGCTGCGCGACGGGATGGACGAGATTGCAAGCGACACAGCCGGAACAGGCGCCTCCTGAGCAGCTGACGCGAACGCCGTACATCCAGATTCTGACTTACCCCAAGATCTCGTTGCGCACCGCGAACGCAAGAATCAAACAGTTGTCTCGTCTAGGCGTCGAGTCCCTCATCTTCCAGGGCAAGTCGAAGATTGGCCGGTTGGGCATACTGGGGTTAGGCACTGTGGGGCTGGTCGTGAAGTGTACGGCTGGAGGTCGGGTCTGCGCCCTGAAGATAAGGAGGACAGACGCCAACAGGGCCAGCCTGGACGATGAGTTCAGGTTGACAACTCTCGCCAATCGACTCGGCATAGGCGCGCCAGTCTACGGACACACAAAGGACTTCCTCCTGATGAAGCACCTCGACCACGTCGAACTCTCTGACTGGTTCAGGGGCCTCAAAGGAGAGGGATCGCGAATGCGAGCCAGAGAGATGCTTCACGCAGTCCTCAACCAATGCAGGAAGCTCGACATACTGGGGCTCGACCATGGCGAGCTGAGCGACCTGCGGAAGCACGTAGTCGTCGCGGAGGGCGTTCCTTGGATCCTCGACTTCGAGTCGGCAAGCACCGGCAGGAGACCGAGGAACGTCACCTCGGCCGCTCAGTACCTTCTAATCGGTGGGAAGGTGTCCCCTCTTGTGAGGAGGCTGATTGGACTAAAGGACAAGGGGCGGGTGCTACGTTTACTCGCCGAGTACAAAGGTGACCTCTCCGACTTCCGCTACGCTCGCCTACTTGAGGAACTTCACATCGTTTCACCCTGATCGGGATCTAGAACTCACTCTCCCGTGAGACAACCCTCAGCCTTCCTCCTCAACCGTCTGTAAGTCTCGTGACTAGTCCAACCAGCCCTCAGTTGGACACCATACTTTCAGGCTCCCCTCGCAACCAAAGTGAATATGTCGGGAATCCTTTAAAGCGCCTGAACCTCGCGCAAATCGACAGACATGAACGGCAAGGTAGTACACTTTGAAGTTCCCGCAAGCAAGCTGAAGCGCGCCCAATCTTTCTACAAGGACGTCTTCGGCTGGCAGATGAGTGACGTGCCAGAGATGGACTACACCATGGTAACGACAGGTCCGGCCGACAAGAACGGCATGCCCACGGAGCCAGGATCCATCAACGGTGGAATGATGAAGAGGACCAAGAGATTCGCAGGCCCGATAATCACCATCCAGGTCGACGACATCGACGCCACTCTTGAGGATGTCAAGAAGCGCGGAGGCAAGGCGGTGGTGAAGAAGACGCCGATTGGACAATTCGGGTTCAGTGCCTACTTCAAGGACACCGAAGGCAACCTGATGGGCCTCTTCCAACCTGCCAGCGCATAGCTGACTTCAGAGTCTTCTCGGGATTGCGGCCCGCCGTCGAATCGGGCGGGGCATTCCCAGTATTGAAAATCATGCCCTAGCTTAATATGGGGACGTCGAGGCCGTCATTCCGTCAAGTGAATGAGAGATAAGGTCCTGGTAGCGCTGGTCATGATATTTGCTCTGGCCAGCCTCGGCATAGGATATGCCGGCGCTGCAGTGGTTGGCGTTGGCACTGTGACTACAACCACCACCCAGACTACGACGGTGACGCAGACTTCTGCCACTCAGAACGCGAGCGAGCCCTACACACTGACATTGGTGATCAGCACAGGCAACATCTACAACTCAACGGTGGGTGACCAGCCTGCCTTCTACGTGCTGGGGCAGAACGGGCTCCAGCCTGCGACATCCATCTCCTTGCCAGCTCACAGGCTCATCAAGCTCGTGATATTCAACTACGACGACGGGAACGCGTCCCTTGTTGACCCCTCTTACGCAAAGGTCAACGGAACGACGGGAGGAACAATCACATTCGCCAACAACGACATCATCAACTCCACCCAGACTACTTCTGGAATCTCGATAGTGGGTGCCCAGACTGTCTACGGCGTCCCAGTGGACCAAATAGCCCACACATTCACGATTCCTTCACTAGGGATTAACGTGCCAGTGCCGGTTTCATCTGCCGTTGTGGCAACCTTCACGCTGGACAAGAGCGGCACTTTCACGTGGTTCTGCATGACCGCTTGCGGCAGTGGGGCTGACGAGCTTGGTGGGGCCATGGTCACACCTGGATGGATGACCGGCTCTGTCACAGTCGGCTAGGCACATCGCTCCGAACCGACAAAAGGCTATTAGCGGTTTATCGCTGCCTCGGGCAGCAAGGGGCCGTCGTCCAGTTTGGTCTAGGATACCAGCCTGGGGAACGCTTTGTCCAGAACGCTGGCGATCGCCGGTTCAAATCCGGCCGGCCCCATCATCTGCATTTTGTATACATACTGCTTCTGAGTTTAGCGCGTTTGGACTCGGACACCACCAAACGCAAGATGAACTTCGCAAGTCTGACTGCGGAGAACCAAATGCTGAACCTCAAACTATAGACAATTCTCTTGCTTACCCTTTCATCAAGGCACCATGCGGCTTCTTCTCAACAACCCAGCAGCCAACTCGAACGGCAGTGAATCGAAAACCACTTGGAGTTACAGCTAATGAGAAGGAAAGGGGTTAAGGCCGCAGATTCTGCGAAGATTCGCCGGAGGATGCCTTTTGGGGAAGCACAATGTTCCTCACAGCACCAAAAATCCCCCCAACGATTCCGCAGGCTGCCACCCCGAAAGGTCCAAAGATCAGCCCCACGGCCGCACCAACGACCGTGCCGTAGACGAACCCCTGAATCTTATCGTTCCTCCGGTTCTGTAACACGGCCAGGCCAGTGAGAACATAATTGGTCGCATACAAACCGACATAGACGGGAGTGAACGCCCTGATAACTAGGATGTCCAGGTACCAAAGATACGCTGTGAAGAGGTTTCCTACCGTGAGCAGAACAAGCAGTTTCTTCTCTAGGTCAATTTTGCCCAGCCTTGTCGACCAGAGACCGACAGCGAGCACGACCGGGAACCAAACAACGCCAAAGAACCAGTATGGAACTCCAAAGAAGGACGCGTATGGGGAGTAGCTGACCTGAAAAGGGTTAGTGGAGAATGCATGTTCTAACCACGCGTGGTAGAAGGCGAGGATTGTTCCTATGACACCGAAGTCTATGAATGCCCTTGAAGCTCTCGATGCCAATCGATCCACGGTAACCGCAAGCACTAATGTATAGATGAGACGATTTTCAATGCTGAGAATCAACCTGAGGAAGGCTGGATTCCATCGAGTCAATCGGTGCGAACGGTCGTGAAGGTGTTCGGCCTGCTCTTCCTCATGAGCAGACCAAGCGCAAAATTCACGACTAGATCTCTGACAGAATGGCGGTCAGTGCGGTCGCCGAGACCACAGCCCCGTGTGATGGGTCAAGTCTGACCGGGCTCGTTATCAACGGGTACCTGACCATTCGTCGGCTGATATGAGAACTTCATCTTCACGATGGGTGATGAGAGTACGGAGACCTTGTCAAGGCATTGCAATCTTCTAGGCCACAGTAATCGTCCCTTCCATCCAGCCAGCTGAAGACATTGCTCCTTCCGACCCGTTCGGGCCGAACCCGCAGGGCGTCAAACAGATCCACTGGTAAATCCCGGCGTGAGCGAAGTAGAGGTACGCAATCTCTGTGTTACCGCCCACAACTGGGATGTTAATTCCCAACTGCTGAATGGTGAATGTGTGCGCGAGCAAGCTGGCGGGCACCGATGTCACGTTCTGGCCCCACGGCATGGGGGTGCTTGCCATCGAGGCCGTCGTGCCGTTAATCATGTAGACCATGCCGCCCACGGTCCCGTTGACCAACCCGTCCTGCTGTTGGCTGCCCGGAGTCGGTGTGTCATAGGACACGATTGTGACCTCAACCAGTGTCTTGACTGGGAGACTAATGTTCGCTGAGGACTCGAGTCCATTCGGCCCCACGAGGTAGAACTTGGGTTGGGAAGTCGTGGAGTTCCAAGCGGTGTTCATCGGTTCAATCAGCATGAGCTGGTAAGGACCGCCAGTCGGCTTGGCGGTCGTTGCGGGCGTCACGGTCACAGTGGCAAAGTAGTAGCCCAGAGCGGCAGCGAGCACTACAGTGCCGACCACCAACGCCGCGGTCCCACGCATGTACCTGTCCAACCGATACCAGGACATGGAACTCAGAGACGGCCTTAAAAGGCCGAGATACAATTCTCAGGTTTGAAAATCGTCTCCATGAGGTTGAGATATTCACTAACAGGCTAACGGAATTCCTCGAGTCGTTTGGGCCCGCGTGGATAGTGATGATAGCAGACGTCGACGCCCCCAGCGTGCTGACAGGCGCCGTAGCCGGAGCCACCTATGGCTATGGTCTGATATGGTTCTTCCTTCTGCTCATCATTCCTCTGTTCTTGATCCAGGAGGCTAGCGGGAGGGTAGGCGTCGCGACTGGAAGGGGTCTGGGTGAACTGATACGGGAGAATTACTCGAGGAAGGTCGCGGTGCTGGCGACCTTTCCTATGGCCACAGTGGATGTCGTGAGTTACATTGCGGAGTACACGGGGATTGCGGTTGGGATGGGGCTTATGGGCATTCCGCCCATCATTTCTATGCCTGTGGCCTACGCGGCCCACATCGCAATCATACTCAGAAGGAGGTTTGTGACAATAGAGAAAGCGTTGTTTGCTGTTGCCACGGTGCTAATTCTCTCCTACGCTGGCTCCCTTTTTGTGAGAGGAGTCACTCCCTCTGGCATCATTTATTTCAGCACGAGCCCACAGTTCCTGTTTCTATTGGCAGCGAGTGCCGGCGCGGTTGTGATGCCGTTCATGCTCTTCTACCAGGCTTCGGCTACCGCCGAGAAAGGGACGGTGCGTCTGTGGGCGATGCGACTGGAGACTCTCGTTGGGGCTGTCGCCAGTGAAATTGGCATGGTGGTCATCATAATGGCTAGCTCCGGACTCGGTTCATCTCTTAATTTCGCGGATCCAAGGACACTCTCTCAGGCGCTTACATCAATCGCAGGTGTCTATGCACCCTACCTGTTCGCCGTGGGCCTGGTGGCGGCGGCATTCCTCGCGCTTGTGGTGATCTCTCTTGCCAGCTCCTGGGCTGTGGTGGAAGCGCTGGGCTGGCGGAAGAGCAACTTCTTCTGGATATACTTGCTAGAGTCGATTCCGGCCGTCGTCGTACCCATCTTCGTTTCAAACCAGCTGGCACTTGTCCTGAACTTGATGGTTGTCTTCGTTTTCGTGCTCGTCGGACCCGGAATCCTGATGGGGCTTTTGGCATCGAACAGACGCATCATGGGCAACTATGTTTCAAAAGGACCCTGGAAGGTCGCGTACTGGCTCAGTCTAGCGGCCATATTGAGCTTCGGTGTCGCCGCGGTGCTCGCGGCTGTGTAAGTAATCATGAGAGGGAGCGACGCTGAGGCTTCGATGTGATTACTGCAACAGGAGACTATTTTCTGACAGACCTTACAACATCAGGGTAGGGTCGAATTACAACTGCTCTTGCAGCAGGTCATGCAGGAAGTCGTTTCTGGCCGGACACCATTGACAAGCACAGAGCGTTTCCGCCAGTCATGGACCAGAACCTAGTTTCCGTTCGTAAGGTAACTCGGTTGGGGTTGGCCTAGAGAATCCTAGTTGAAAGTGGCGAGATGTTGAAGAACCCGGTCTGCGGAGTGCACGTCGTAACGGGCGAGGATTCTTTGCATTGATAGCTCGGTTCTACGTCGTCTGTCTGCTCCGCCACCGCATTGTTCACAATGTAGCGGGCCAACGGAGATTCCATATGGAGCCTGACTCAGTCTTCACTGGTCAGCGAGGCAGGCGCGCCGTGGCGAAACGCCTTCTCAGGTAGAGCCCGGCGCCAAGCAGAACCGCACCCAGAACGACCGCCAATGAGAGCGGGGAAGAAATGAAGCCTTCGACTGCCTTCTGGATTACCGCCTCGTAGATGTTGAAGAATTCGGAGCCTGGTGTAGCCAGCATGTTGTTTGTGACGCCGAGGAACACAGTTACGATGCCCATTGAGAGGAAGATCGCGGCAGCGAGGAGTCTCGAGGAGTGCATTGTTCCAAACCCTGTGTTTATCATCCTGCCTTGAATGATTCTTTGGGCAGAATTGCTCTTGTCCATGAACATGGCTACCACTAGGAGCGGAAATACCATCCCAGTGACGTACGCCATCCCCACCAGGGCCGATCCTATGAGCGAAGTTGTGAGGGCGGTGAGGACGAGGATACCCGCCAAGACAGGCGCGCAACAGGAGCTCGCAATGCCTGAGAAGGCCCCGAGGGCAAAGACGTTAGGCACACCGGTCTTCTGCAGGTCCACGTTGGGGTTCATCATCGGTATCAGCTGAATCCCTAGGAGAGACGCAATCCCGAGAAAGAGCATGAAGAAACCGCCTATCACAAAGAGAAGCGAATGGTTCAAACCGATGTAGATGGAAATGGCCGTGACTCCCAGCGCTATCGGGAGAAGAACTGCGGCCACTCCCAGCGCAAAGACCAGTGTCATTCTGAAGATCGCGGTCCGCCTCTTGAAGCACGAAGCGAAGTAGGATGGCAGGAGTACGCTGAAGCAGCAAGGCATGGCGAGCGCCACGATTCCGGCCAAGAACGAAACGATCACTGAGGCCAGAAGGAATTCCTCTCCGGCCATTTCACCCGCCTCTTGCTGCCCTACGCACAGCTGCTTTCAGCGGCTCTTCCATGATTTTTCCTTTTGCGAAGAGGGACTTGTTGATGAAGACTGCGGGCGGGTACAGGATACTATTCCTGACGGCGAGCGTAATTCCCTCTTCAGACGTGAAATCGACTTCCGACACGTCGATATCGGGCAGCTCTGCCTTCAGCTCCCCCAAGATGCGCTTTATGCGGAGGCAGGGGAGACACCCCTCTTTTGTAATCATAATGACTTCCACGGGTGGGTTCATCCCAGGTTCACCCGAGTGCCGACTTGACGCTTGCAATCAGCTCGTTCATCGGGACGTACATCGTGTAGGAGCCATAGTCCTTCCTCCACAACACGTTTCCGTCCTTGCCGACGAGGATGAATGTGTGGCCGGGGGCGCTTCCGGCGTGCATCGAACCTGCATAGAGCGTGGTGTACTCTTGGTCGACTTGCAGCGACTGGTCCGAGAGAACCATCATATTTGTGATTCCATTGTTCTGCGCCCACGCCTTCATGTCTGACATCGAGTTGGTCGTTATTGATACTACGGTTACGCCAATCCCACTAAAGGCAGAATAGTTCCTGTCGATGTCAACCATCTGCTGCAAGCATGGGCTGCATGTCAACCCTTCGTTAAAGAATAGAAGAACATCGGACTCGGCCAGATAGTTGTTGAGATTGAATGAAGTGCCATTCACAGATGTCAGCACGAATTCCGGGGCCTTGTCCCCGGCCATCAGCATCGCAGAGCTACTCTCGTTTGCCCGCGTCGCCACATAGGCAATTGCTGCGATTGCGACCACGAGGAAGGCTATGACAATAAGCGCGTTCCTCGTCCCGTGGCTCCGCCTTCTCAATGATCTTTGTTTCCTCATACGCCGCCACTCGATTCCAGGTTCGGCTGTGCTTCAGGTCCGTTCCGCGCGAACCTATCGCTGCCTTCGCCATGACTTGCAAACGGCGAGAACGTCTGACCAAGAGTCAGATCGATCCCCCAACCTCACACGTTCGCTTGCTTCGCCTGCGGGCGCCAGGTGAGGGCGAGTATTCCGCCGACGATGCCGAGAATGGCGCCGAGGAAGAAACCACCCATTCCGACGAAGCTGATGATGGAGAAAATGAGCACGAGCAATCCCCACGTGGGGGCCTTGCTGGGCCGTGCGTAGATCATCACGGCGCCAATCAGGACGATGATAGCAGAGATGAGACCTATCGCTGCTGCACCGTAAAACCATCCGCCGTACCCGTAGCCTTGCATCATTCCGTAGTACCCGCCCATCATCCCGTAGTAGCCTCCCATCATTCCATAGTATGGCGTACCGAAGGAGAAGGTCATCATCATTCCGACTCCGGCAATGATCAGTAGCCCCCCGATTAGCGAGAGGATGAACGAGGCCGTCGGTACCTCACTTGTTGATTGGGCCGCCATGCTATCCGTCTCGCTCGTGAGTTCTTCGGCCGTAACTTAAACCTCGGATACGATTATCAACCCTGAAAAGCATGACAGCCCACTCTTCAGCTCGGATGACCGTATTTGTGGGGGTCCTTATCGAAGGTGCTCTTGCAGCTGGACGAGCAGAAGTAGGAAGTCCTTCCTTCGTGCTCTGACTTGTAATGCGTCTTCTTTTCGTCGACCTTCATCCCACAGACGGGGTCTTTCTGCATCTTACCACCGTCTGCATCCACGAGGCGCTGCCTATTTCATGGTTTGTCTTTACAAAAACAAACCTTTTCGATGCAAGGCAAACCAAGTGGAAAGTTGCTGAGGAAGTCAGATCCCGTTTCTCCTTGCATCTCTGTGGGCACCGTAAATATTAACGCTAGACGGGATTGCGCTTCACCTTTCAGCTTCGTTTGACCAGGCGATACATTCTTGGATTGGTATGCCCAGGAACGGGGCAGACGTTGTATATTTCTCCGCTGACCGTGAAAGAGATCGGGTAGGTGGCGAAGTCCGACGAGAACGGAGGCAGGTCTTGAGTCGACGTTAATGACTCTACCTTCGGTACCGGACGCGCAAAGAAGGAGCGGGAAAATCTCCCCTGTCCTGGATCCCAACTCCAGCATAGTGTCCCCACGATGAAGGTTTATCTTTCCGACAGCGAGTTTCCTGTTGTGCTGCACCCTGAGGCCTAAAGCATTGTAACGCAAGCTGGTCGCGACGTAGTGCCAGCTCTTTTCTGATACACCTTTCCGACGGACAACACTCCTGCCACTTCACGTCGTGAACTCGGAAATCCTTCTCCAAACCTTGCTGCGTCGTTCAATCGTCGAATCAAGAGTCAGTCTGTTCGAGGCCGCGGTCGACTCCAGCGCAATCAGCGCCATGTACACGAAGACGTAGATGATTGCTGCCCCGATGTCGGTAGAGCCAAGGCCGTACGGCCCTCCAAATCCCTCGTCTATGCTATAGATTAGAAGGCTGAGTAGAATGCCCGAAAGGTACGACAGCTTGCGCATCAGGCCGAAGACCAGCGTGAAGCCGAGGATCAGCTCCCAGAGCGCCACGCCGTACAGCGTGAAAGCAGCGTTGGAAGATATGAAATTCACCCAGAAGTTGAACCAAGGAGCGAGCCAGGATGGCTGGCCCTGGCCGCAGTTTGAACGATGTTGACCACATCAGCGGGCGCCAGCCAGATGAACTTCATTGCCCCGTCTGTGAGCCAGACGATGCCAAAGATGACTCTGAGCACAACGCTCAAACTGCTTGCGTTGCGTGTCCACCAAGTATTGGAGATCTCGTTGCCTCCAGGCTTCAACTGACTCATGACAGGACTGAAATCGCTGGGTATATCGTCCTGCCTCTTTCCAATTGTAACGTGGACCCATGGCCCCTTTGCCAAAATCGAAAGCAAGAGAGGTTAGTCCTTTTGGAAGTGAGCATAGTCTCCCTGCCACTGATTCTTCTGCCTCGCCTTTCTATCCTGAGTGCGCAGGCGGAGCAACCTTTGCCTTCATCCGAGATGAGACTTCGGAGGAGAAAGGGCAGCGCCTACAGTCAATGCAGCGAACACAACCATGGCGATTGCAAGCAGGACCATCATCAGCTTACGCTTGCTTGGATCGGTCTCAGGCCCCCTATCTAGCGCGGGCACGATGAGCATCAGGATCAACGACGGCGTGAGCACGTACGGCACGGCAGCGAGGCTGAGATAACCCTCGATTGAGTAAACCCACAGCATGTACCAATCCGGCTTGGATACCTCGATCGCGGGGTTCCCAACGGAAGAGAGCGGTGCCTGAACCGCAAGAGACAGAATGGCTACCAGCGCTGCGGCTAGCAGACCGTAGTGGATCATCTTGGTGACGTGAGAGGAGAAGGGCACCTGTCTTTCTTGAGCCGCGTCCTTCCGCGCTGGACTGGAGATGCCCTGAATCCTGATCAGGTAAACGTGCAGGCCGACGAAGGCAAGGGCGATTACAGGGAGAATCGTAACGTGCGCGCTGTTTAGCCTTATGAGTATAGGAACGTCGGGAGCGAATGAAGGGCTGAACCAATAGGCCAGCGGACCCGCAAACGACGCGAGCTCTAGGTTGTGCCCCAGGGCCTCGACGGCCTCCTGGTCCCACCTTAGCACCGTTCCCGTGAACAGTAGCAGCCAGGCCAGTGCTAACAGAGCAACGCCGGATACCCAAAGAAGTTCCCGGGGTTTCTTGTATGCTCCCGAAACGTAGACTCGCATCATGTGAAGTATCACGAGGACGAAAATCAGTTGTGCACCCCAGTAGTGCAGGTTTCTTACGAAATTCCACAGAGGAACGCTGGCTATGTACTGCACGGAGGCGTAGGCAGCATTCTGATTGGGCATGGGGTGATAGAATTGTTGAAGGAGCACCCCCGTGACGCCCTGGAGTATCCCGAGGACCACCACCGACCCGCCGATGACGTATGTCGGACCGTTGGCGTGTGCTGGTATGAGATGGTCGAAGAAGGAACCAAGCCCGAGCCTGTCCTTCAACCATGAAGCAACGCCCAATCCTCTCATGCTCGACGGTACCACCTTGCCTCCATTACGATGAACCCAATTCCAGCTGCGACGATTACCCCGGCGTAGACAAGCGCGGCCTTGGGGTAGTTGTCGAAGAAGTGAAGGAGTTCAAACCCCAGCGGAGAGGCGCCATTGAAACGGATCGAGCTGATAGAGGAACCGTTGCTCCACGCGAGTACGCGTATGAAATCAGGATATGGCGTATCGTCTTTGACAGACAGACCCGTGCCGTTCGCATTTATGGTCTTGCCGAAGGTGACGACTAACGTGCCCGACGTCAGGTTTGCGGCAGACCGGACTCCAGTGTCGTTCACCAGTGTTTCTTTCCCCGCGACCCACGCCCAGATGACTCCCGGCGAGAAAGAGATGGCTACCCCGTCCCGACCTAGCGAAGCATTCAAGCGGGCCTGCACCAGAATCACGAAGTAAGTATCGTTGTGGACGGACATGAGGTTGATGCTTGGGCCGTTCTGCTGCTCTATTGTTGTCATTCGCGCACCGGTCCATTGCGGCAGCATGAAATCAGGCGATAGTGTCAGACTGCGGTATTCGTGCTGACTTGTTAGCCACTCACCGCCCATCTCATTAGCAGATGCTATTGTAGGCGAAGCGATGAGAACGACCAAGAGAGCGACCAGAGCGACTCGTGGCAAATACTTGACTAGTTTCGACTTCTGCAACTTCCTGATGAGATTAGCCAGGCTGAAACCCTCCTGCGCGTGCAGAATTCGGAACTTCTTTTCGGCACGGCTGATTCCGTAGTCGTTTCGGGCGTAGATTGAGGAGGTTGAGATGAGCTTTTGGAGCCTCATGAAACTGCGGACGTGCTCGGACACATCCAGCACTATCCGCAAGCCGAATGACTGCAGCTCACCCGCTGTGAGAGGCGAGTCGTGCGTCAAGTAACCACCCGTCAAGTACTCGGCTAGGTCTCTGGCCTTCGCGCTATCCATTTTATCCTTCAGGACGTACTGAATGAAGGACTTCATCTGACGAAGTGATTTCTCTGCGATGTCGGCCATCATGACCATCTCATCGCTAACGTTCTGGGGGCCCTTCGACACAAGCAGCCTCAACAGAGAAGGTGAGGGAAAGCCGGAGACCTGCGGGTCGAGTGGCCCTAGGACACTGAACGGCTCCATTACTATCTCGTCGGCAGCCAGGCAGATCAGCGTGGCGCCAGACATGGCGTAGTAGGGGACGATGGCAGAGACCTTCCCTTTGTGCTCCTTCAGCGCAAGTGCGATCTGCTCTGCCGCAAGCACTACTCCTCCCGGGCAATGGACGATGATATCGATCGGTTTGCCCTCGGGGGCCGACAGTATCTCGTCCAGTATCTCCTCCGAGTCCTCCATCTTGATGTACTGGTCAGTTCCGTTGTGGAGTTCCATTCTGTGAATGAGAGTGATCACCTTCGAATTTCGCTCTTCCTCAATCGCCCTCCTGGTCAAGTCTCTTTCTGCTCCAAGCGCCCGCCAAAGACCAGCCGCGCCGCCCATCTCAGATTCCATGACGCACGCCGCTGAGCAGAAGCTCTTTGCGACTCCTTCGTGGTCGACGACTATGGGTTCCTCGCGACTCTTGCCACAGTGTTCGCACTCGCCTTTGTTCGTCAATCTCACCTTAGTTTGAACCTCTCGAGCAGCATGGAGTTCAGGGTGACCGTGATTGAGCTGGATGCCATCGCTATCGCGGCGAAGATAGGGTTCAACAGCAACCCGAACGGAAGGTAGAGCACACCCGCTGCAACTGGAATCAGCACTATGTTGTACGCGAAGGCCCAGAAGAGGTTCTCCTTGATCTTGCGCACAACTCTCTTGCTGAGTATGATCGCCTTGGCAACATCGGATACGTCGCTCCTCATCAGTACGACGCCACCCGTCTCCTTCGCTATGTCGGTCCCGCTTCCTATCGCGATTCCCACGTCGGAAGCCGCGAGCGCCGGGGCATCGTTGACGCCGTCCCCCACCATGGCGACCACCTTGCCCTCGCCCTTGAGCTCGCCGACCACCTTCGCCTTATCCCCCGGGAGCACCTCTGCCAAGACGTTAGTTATCCCGAGCTTCCTCGCGATGGCGTCTGCGGTCCTTCTGTTGTCTCCCGTGAGCATCACGACATCGATTCCCATCGACTGCAATTGCTTGACGGCCGCTGGAGCGTTCTCCTTTATCGTGTCGGCGACTGCTACAATGCCCTTCAGTCTGCCGTCCACTGCAACGAGCATGGCCGTCTTGCCGTCCCCCTCCAGGCTCTTCATCCTCTCCTCGGCGACCTCGGTCGGTATCCCATTGACTTCCATGAGTTTCCTGTTGCCCAACAGGACAATCGCTCCCCTGACGGTCGCCTTGACCCCCTGCCCGGCGATGGCTTCAAAGCCCTCGGGGTTATCGATCGACAACCCTCTTTCTCTTGCCCCTCGCACTATTGCTTCTCCCAGGGGATGCTCCGACCCCACCTCCGCAGCGGCTGCCATCCGGAGAACCTCTTCCTCTCCGCTGTTGAAGCCGACCACGTCGGTCAGTGAGGGCTCTCCCTTGGTAAGGGTCCCTGTCTTGTCGAAGACTACTGTCGTCAGCTTGTGGGCCTTCTCCAGATATTCTCCATTCTTAATCAGAATCCCATTCTGTGCGCCCTTCGAGGCGCCTATCATAATCGCCGCCGGGGTTGCGATGCCCAGAGCGCACGGGCAGGCGACTATCAGCACAGACACGAGAACAATGAACGCAACAGCGAACGGCAGCCCCCAGCCTAGGTACCAGAACAGGAAGGAACCGACAGCGATGGTGACCACCACCGGCACGAAGAACGAAGATATCCTGTCGGCCATCCTCTGTATCGGAGCCTGTGAGACGATCGCCTCCTCGACCATCTTCACTATCTGTGAGAGGGCCGAGTCGGAACCCACCTTGGTCGCCCTGACTTTGAGGAAGCCCGCCTTGTTGATGGTGGCGCCTATGACTTCGTCCCCGACCCCCTTTTCCGCCGGAATGCTCTCACCGGTGACGACGGATTGGTCAACAGAGGAATGACCTTCTACGACAATGCCATCGACAGGTATCTTCTCTCCGGGCCTCACCACAACTACGTCGTCGACCCGCACCTGCTCGACCGGAACTTCCGTTTCTACTCCGTTCTTGATCACCTTGGCAAGCTTCGGCTGAAGGTCCAGGAGTTTTCTGATGGCGTCGGAAGCCTTACCTTTCACAATGTGCTCCATGGTCTTGCCGAGCATGATGAAGCCAATGATCAGGCCGGCTTCGGTGAAGTAGACCGCAGGTCCGCCGAGAGTGACCGTCTTGGGGAAGATCCACGGGAAGAACGTGAACAGAGTGCTGTATACCCAGGCAGCGCTCGTCCCTGTCGCTATGAGACTGTCCATGTTGGCCTGCCTTGCCCTTATGGCGTCCAGAGTTCCTTTGTAGAACCTCCACCCGCCAATGAATTGAACGGGTGTTGCAAACAGGAAGAGCCAGACGTAGTTGGGCAGACCCAGCCAGACGAAGTTGTGGGAGACGCCCAGTATCACCGGCGCCCCGTACTCGAACACGGCCGTGATGCTGCCGAGGATCAGGCTGAAGGCGGTGATTATCTTAAGGCTTCTGAACTCCCTCTCGGGAGCGATGAACTGTTTGTAGCAGTTCTCACTGCAGAAGTAGTACGTCGTGCCCCTGCGCTCGGCCTTATACGGGGCCTTGTTCTCGTCGACGTACATTCCACAGATTATGTCCTTCGCCGTGTTCCCACCCTACGGTCCGAGGTTTCTTACGCGTCTACTTTAGACTCCTTGTTTAACTTTACAAAAATCGGTTGTCACCGACTTGACGGGTGTAAAGTGCAGCCGGACTGGTGGGCTTATCGTCCGCGGATACTATTAGAGCGCCTTATCTTCTCTTGCAGGAGCATGCAGCCCTGCATGAATGCCTCAGCCCTCGGGGGGCAGCCAGGGATGAACACGTCGACCGGGATTATATCATCAATACCCCTCAACACATTGTAAGAATCGAAATACAGGCCTCCTGTGATACTGCAAGCACCCATCGCAATTACCCACTTTGGTTCGGCCATCTGATCGTAAACGAGCTTCAGGCGTGGGGCGAGCTTCCTTGTGACAGTCCCCATTACGATGAGGAGGTCGCAGGCCCTCAGCGAGCCGAACGCCTCCAGCATCCCCATACGTTCCATGTCGAACCTTGAGCCTGCAGCGGCCCCAACCTCTACGCTACAGCACGCAGTTTCGAGATGGACGGGCCACAGACTATACAGTCTTCCCCAGTTCACCACGTACCGCAGCGGGTCGCCGATTGCGTACTGAATGACCTCGTCGAGCTTGCCGACCAGAACGTTGAAGAGACCAGTCTTCTGAACAGCCGCCACGCAACTCTCCGAACTATCGTGACCTAATAGCCTCTATATGAACGTGCGGCATGAAAGAGGTCGAGCCCTATTGGCCTCCAGGGATTGGCAGAGCGTGCAAGTGTGTGTAAAGAGACTCGAACACAGAATCAGGGTAGATTCCGATTTGTATTGAGATAGCAGCCAGAACCAACACCGACACTGTCGATTCCAGGTGGTGCTTCCTTGCCGTCCCGAAAGTCGGCACCAGCCTGAGATTCATCCTGTAAATAGGCAGGGTAATCTATCGAGCTTTTCCTATGCCTACTGGGGGGGGAGAGAAAGAATGTTCGGGCTTGGAAAGAAGTACTGTTACACGTGCGGAAAGGAAGTTGGCGGGACCCAGTACCAGAGGTTCGGCAAGTACTTCTGTTCGGAGGAGCACGCACAACAATACACAGAGCAGATGCAGAAAGCAAGACAGGAGCAGCTGGCAGAGGCGCCACAGTCAAGACGCGGTGGCGGTTGCTGATAGGGTAGTCGAAGCGAGTTGGGCGCGTCAATCTACCTCAAGATAACACTGCTTTTCGCGGTACTGACGGTCCTGCTCATGGCCGTAGGATACGTTGTGGGACTGTACTTTTTCGGCGACCCCATTCCGGTCATGCTCCTAGCGCTAGGACTGGCCGCGGTCTTCAACTTCGTTTCATACTATTACAGCGACTCCATAGTCATCAGGATGAGTAGGGCCAAGGTAATTCAGGAGAGCGACAACCCAGCACTCTTCAGGGTCGTGCGGAATGTTGCTCAGAAGGCGGGAATCCCGATGCCCAAGGTTGGGATAGTCGATTCCCCGCAGCCCAACGCATTCGCGACTGGGAGAGGGCCGAAGAAAGCCGTCGTGGTTGCCACTTCCACCATCCTGCAGACGCTCACGCCGGACGAGCTGGAGGCGGTGGTGGGCCATGAAATCGGGCATGTTGTGCACCGGGACGTCCTGATGTCCAGTGTGGCCGCAACGATGGCAGGGGCCATCTCCTTTGTCGGCAACATAGCTCTGTGGTCTCTTTGGTCCGGCGGTGGAAACAGTAGAAACAGGAACGGAGGCTCGCCAATCCTCTTGCTGGTAGCCGCGATACTCGTACCGCTGGGTGCCACATTCATACAACTGGGGATAAGCAGGAACGACGAGTACAACGCCGACGAATACGGCGCTAAGCTAACAAGGAACCCTGGAGGGCTGATCAACGCCCTGGAGAAGATAACAGCGAAGGCCCAGACGAGGCCTATTTCAGGCAGGTCGGGTCAGACTCCGTCCCCCGCGACTGCCTCGCTCTGGATTGTGAACCCGTTCAGAGGCAGCACACTGGTAGAACTCTTCTCGACTCATCCGTCAATGCCGCACCGGGTGTGGAGGCTGAAGAGGGTGGCACGCGAAATGAACCTCTATGTCCCCTAACAGAGAAGTGAGCCTTGGTTGAAGGACGGTGTCAGGATATCAATCCATGGCCTGATAGGAGGCCTGGGACTCCTTAGTGTCTACTTCGCGATAGTAACTCTAGCGCAGGGCTTCGGCCACGCCGTCGCCGAATTCATCTCTCTTTCGCACCTGATGGTCCCACTGGTCGTCGGCTTTGGTATTCAAGTTTCACTCTTCTCCTACACGAGGCACTACGCAAAGGCGATTCAGAGCTCAGCCTCGGTGACCGCGGGTGGAGGGGTCTCAACGGCATCGATGATCGCATGCTGTGCACATCACGTCACGGATCTGGTTCCCTTCGCAGGAATTACGGCCGCAGCGATCTTCCTGACCGCCTATCAGACTTTCTTCATATTCATCGGATTGCTGTCCAACATGGTCGGGATAACAGTCATGCTAGCCATAATCCAGAAGCACCGGCTTTACAATCCCCAGGGTCTCTTGGCAAGAATCATGACCGTCGACATGGCAAAGGTCAGAAATCTCGCAATCGCTGCTACCATGGTGGCCGTTCTCGGATTGGGTTGGGCCACCGCGATTGGTGCGACAGCGCCCGGCAGCGTTCAAAGCAACGTCGTTTCGCTGCAGGAAAAGGGTAGCGACGCGAATGGTCTGAGTGTAACTGTGACTCCCGCACCTTTGGCGATCGGTAAGAACACAAGCTTCGACATCAAGATGGACACTCATGTCGGGGACCTGAGCTTTGATCTGACCAGGACAGCTTACCTGCAGGATGGCAACGGAACGAAGTACATTCCGCTCCAGTGGAGCGGTTCGCCGCCCGGGGGCCACCACAGGGAAGGTATTCTCGTGTTCCCACCATTAACCGACCGCCCCGCTTCCATTACGCTCGTGTTGGGGAACTTGTACGGGGCTGAAAGAATATTCACGTGGAATACAGCCGGTTGACCGACATGTCTAATACCGAATCAGGTGTAGGGCGTGAAGAGACCCGTGGTCAAAGTACTGCTAGCGAACCGAGAGATCCGGTTTGCGGAATGGCGCTCGACGCTGCGGATGAAAGATTCGTTACTGACTACAAAGCCAAGAAGTTCCACTTCTGCTCTTTCGCATGTCAGACAGAATTTGAAAAGAACCCAGAAAAGTATGCTATTGCCTTCGAGCCAATCAAGGTCAAACAGATAATGAACACCGAGGTGGAGGTCATAGGCTCTGACAGCTCGGCACTTGAGGTGGCAAAGCGGATGTCTAGTAAGGGTCGTGGTTGCATGCTTGTCTTGGAAGGTGGCAAGGCGGTCGGGATGATAACAGAACGGGACCTCGTTGGAAAGGTGCTTGCCGAAGACATATCTCCCTCAAAGCTCAGGGCAACGGATATCATGACAGCACCACTGATTGCTGTTGAACCCGAAGCCACGGTCGAAGAAGCTTCCAGGATCATGTCTCAGTATTCAATCAGAAGACTTCCGGTGGTTAAGGGAGGGACCCTTGTTGGTCTGATAACCTCGACCGATATCGCCCTTCGGATGGCAAAAGAGAAGCAGTTCAAGGATCACAGGCTCAACGCCTTGGCCAGATACTGCGTATCGCCCCAGGCGGGACCGTATGAGTGAGTGACCCGGGGCGGACATGATTGTACCAAGACAATCGGTTCAATATGGTGAAGTGGAGGGCGGGAAGGTGAAACTTCAGAAGAACGACTTGGATGTAATGCCCTGCTGGACCGCTGAATCTGGTAGTGCTGCTATTGGTGCCAGGCTTTGCAGGTTGGAGCATTGTTTTGGCCGCAAATACGTGTCTAGTGTTACACGGAATACTCTGGGTAAAGGCCAACAGACTTGAGCAAGTTGAGCGGCAGCCTATCGTAACTGGAGGGATTAGTTGCGGATGAGACGAATCTGGCATTCAAGGCCAAGAGCAAGGGAGTTCAGAGACACGCTATACGGTCTAAGGTTGTTTCCTTCTAGCAATAGAGGCTCCATCGACACCTTACAGTGGCGAACGGCTCCCCCCAACTAGAATGAGCAGGACAAGCAAGATTACGATACCGAGCGCGAAGACCAGAATGTAATCCTCCAGCACGCCCGTCTGCATTCTCCTGGCCTCTCTCGAGATAGCCTGTCCGGCACTTGAGATTCCGTCGGCCATGGCGTCGACGACATTCACATCGAACCAATTGCCCGCTTTGGAGAGGTAAATCGCGAGAGACGCTCCCGCATCGTTGATCCTGTCCAGAAAGCCTATCTCTACGTTCGCCTGCATCCATCTTCCGAAAGCGATTGGTGCATTCACGAAGACCTTGTAGTATATCGCGTTTATGTACCATCTATTCTCCAGGAAAGTGTACAGACTTCGCATGGGACCCTTTTCTCCCACAAGTCTCGCGGAATCAATCCTTCTCGCTATGTAAATAACCGAAGCCGCGCCGATGCCCCCGATGACGAAGGCTCCCGTCCAGAGGGCAGCCGCAAAGCTGAAACCGATGGGACCTGGAGCAGCGCGAGTTAGCGCGGGAAACAGGCTTGCGAGGTAGGCGTTTGACGCGGATTCGAGCGCACCCTCGAGGTTCACCAAAGGAGCGAGCAGTCCGATGGCCAGCGTTCCCACAGCCAGCGCCAAATATGGCAACCACATGATGGGGCTGACTTCATGGACCCCGCGTTCCTCCTCAACAGCCCGCAAATTATCGCTCTTCTTGCCGAAAAAGGCAAGGCCCAGCATTCTGAATGAATAGAAGGCGGTCAGGCCAGCGGTCACAGCCCCGAGCCCGAACAGCCAGAATTGACCCGCGTCCCATGCGGTTGCAAGAACCGCGTCCTTGCTCCAGAACCCGCTGAACGGCGGTATTCCCGAGAGAGAAGCCGTTGCCATCAGAAGCGCCACGAATGTGATCTTTAGCCTGTTCCTGAGACCACCCATGTCGCTGATGTACTTAGACTCCGTCACGTGGATTAGAGCGCCCGCGGCGAGAAACATTGAAGCCTTGAAGATCGCGTGACTCGTAAGCTGATAGAGACCCGCAGACAGCCCCTGCGAAAAATTCGTCGATAATCCAGTCAGTCCCAACGCCATCATCATGTATCCTATTTGAGAGATGGTAGAGTACGCCATGATCTTCTTCATCTCGAAGCCTACGAGTGCCTGGGTTGCTGCGAGAAAGGCCGTGAAGGCTCCTATCCAGGCTACCGTGGTAAAGAACGGTTGAATGAGTGTGGGGTTGGCGACCATTGCGAAGTAAAAGAGGGGGCCAATCCTGGCGACGAGAACCACGCCAGCCTTCACCATCGTAGCTGCATGAATCAAGGCAGACACGGACGCCGGACCTGCCATCGCATCAGGGAGCCATTCGTGTAGAGGAAACTGTGCGGACTTTCCGACGGCCCCGCCGAAGATCAGGAGCGCTGCAGGAACGAGCAGCCCCGACTGCGACAGCCTGCTTGCCCACCCAGTCGAGCTGGCGAGTTGGGTGAAGCTGAAAGTACCTGAGTAGATGAATACGAGAAGGATTCCTATGAGAAAGGCCACGTCACCCACCCTGGTCATTACGAACGCCTTCATTCCCGCGTGCGACGGAGGATACGCCTGTTCTTCGCCCAGCGCGTATCTGCCAGGAGTTCCGACCCAGTACTTCTTCTCATCCGAATGCCAGAAGGAGATGAGCATCATGCTTGACATCCCCACGCCCTCCCAGCCAAAGTACAGCTGCAGAAAATTGTCGGAGAAGACGATCAGCTGCATGTTGCCGATAAAGAAGTTCATCCAGAACCAGTACCGGGTGAGGCCCTGTTCATGCTTCATGTACTCGAGGCTGTACAGCATGATGAGGAAGCTCACCCAGGCGACAACATTCGAAAGGATTATTGTATAGGGGTCTGAGAGCACACCTGCGTTTATTCCGAGCGAAGGTATCCAAGGAAGGCTCCTTGGTATGAACGAATCGAACACGGTGACGTTCTGACCCTGCAATACCGGGAGAATCAGAAGGAAGGCGAAGAGAGCAGAGACGAGGGAGGTCAAGACAGAGACATAATCTCTCACCTTCGGCAGTTTGGCAAGAAGCGGCGTTACTAGGGCGCCGGCATTTGGAAGCAGGAAGACCATCCAGATGTAATAAGAGGGTACAGCGACACTCAACCGCGTACCATCCTCAATTGAGGCGGATGGCGCACCTGAGCATCGAAACAGCCATCGGCGGGAGAAGCTTCCCTGTCAAGCTACATGACTCGCGTAGGCGACATGGACTCGATTGTGTCCCTCGCGAAGACTTTGGCTAGGCGCTTGAACGTTTCTTGGCACTCCAAGGAGCAAAAATAGTAGGAGACACCAGCATAGGTTGACTTGAACCCCGCCTTCGTCTCGTTAACATCCATCCCGCAGACCAGGTCTTTCTGCAAGGTCATCTGCTGCGTTGCCATGCCGTCTGAATTTTATCTGTATCATGATCCTTCATGATTCCCAGGTGCAGTCTTGGCAGGAACATCGGAACTCTGCCCTCGTAGCCGGAGTAGACAGCTCCGAACTCCGCTTCCATGTCTCGCTCTTCCCTCTTCGCCAGCCTGTAATACAACCAAATCAAGATGGGGAACATGATGGCAGTAGGTATCGTAATCCATTGCAGCATCAACCCAGAGGTCAGGAGAAATATGCCCAGATACTGAGGATGCCTCACCCGGGCGTACACTCCGTCTGTCACCAGCGTGTCACCAGCCTTGTAAATCTTTGACCATCCTTCAAATACGAGCAGCACCCCACCGGCAATCATGGCGATGGAAAGAAAGTGCGGAGGGGAGAGCATTCCAAGTTCTGGGAATAAGAGGTGGCCCGCGTCGTGCGTGAGCGGGTTCTGGTAGCCCACTGCCCATGAGAGGATGTATATGGTCAGCGGGAAACCATACATCTCGGCGAACAGGGCCGTGAAGAATGCCAAGGTCATCCCCTGGGATGCCCTGCTCCCCCGTCTGGTCCTCCTGTAGGGAAGACGTGTGATGACAAAGGAGAACAGGAGAATGCTGATAATCGCCAGGCCCCAGTCCCCATAGCCATATCCCTCAGCTGCCATGGTGGTGACCCTCATCCCCCTCCGATCTGTCCTCTTCCGACCCGCCGTGCGAGTGCCCGCCGTGCCCGCCGTGGCCAAACAGGTGCATGACCATCATCAGGCCAATGAACGCGAACAGATACCATGATTGGTTTACGAGGTATCCCAACGCGAGGGCTACCCCGATGAACCCAACAAATAACCCAATTCGAAGCAACGACCTCTTTGACGTCAACCTGACATCCCTCGCTCTCGCACAGCCTTGTACCCCGCCTTTTTGATCAGGCCGATGATTTCTTCTTCATTCGTCAGGTTGGGGTCGTAGTCAACCAAGATTAGGTCGAGCATGTAGGCGGCTCCCACCGACTTCACACCCCTGGCCTTCAGGAGCGCCTTCCTGACCGGGATTATGCAGGTGGCACAGGGAACCCCGACCACAGTCAGTCTGGCCCTCTGCGTCCTCTCCGCCATCATGTAGCGCGTTCCTCGCGGGCGGGTCTCCAGCTTAGCGCAACTACCCCGCCGACCACGCCCAGGATTGCGCCGATGAAGAGCGCGTCCATGCCGAGGAACCCTATCAGCGAGAATACGAGAATTAATGCCCCCCACTTAGCGTGCTCAGCCGGGCGGGAGTTCAGCAGTAACGCCCCGATGGTTACCATCAGACCAGCTACGAGACCTATGAGCACCAGACTGCCCATCGACCCCAGCGGAGTCCCATAACCACCCATCATTCCGGCGTATCCTGCCATCATTCCTCCCAAAGTTCCGTATCCGAATCCTCCTCCGCTGAACAACAGGTAGGAGATCCCACCCCCCAAGAGCATCAGTATTCCAGCTCCCAGCGACAGGGCGAATGCGCCTTGAGGACCGTGCCCGCTCAATTTGCTTCAGCACTTCTCTGACTCTGCCAGTGCCTCACGGTCGAATATATCGTGGCGCCCGCAGTGGCATTGGCCCACAGCGTTGGGGTTGCGCACAACTACTCCGCCTCCCTGGACTGATTCCTCATAGTCGATGTGTGCTCCTCTCAGGTACCGCAGTGACTCCTGGTCGACCAGGAGCTTCAGCCCATCGCCCTCGACAACGGTGTCGTCAGCTTTCACCGAATCCTCTTCGATGTTGTAGCCGTAACCCTTGCCTCCCATGCAGTGGGTGCGGACCACGGAAACTCGAATCGCGGAGTCTGCCTTTCCAGCCCGAAGGAGGTAGTTTCTCATATGGGCTGCGGCGGGGATACTAAGGCTCAGCGTTTGACCTATGAGCTTCCCCTCAGCCCCAGCGTCCCCGCCGTCTTGTTCGGGCGAGCGCGAATTCAAGGCTAGCAGCCGCCGCACTGGTCACTGCTCTTCGTTTGCTGAGCCGTAGCCAGCTGCTCCTGCCTCGACTTCTGCATCTGCTCAGTGTACTGCTGCGCGTGCTCCTCCGAACAGAAGTACTTTCCGAACCGCTGGTATTGGTTCCCACTGACTTCCATTCCACACGTGTAACAGAACTTCTTTCCGATTCCGAACACGCTTCCAATCACCGCTGTACGTAGGGGGGCTGCATACATTACCGTGCCTGTTTACAGGATGAACCAATTACCGGCCCCGGTTTTCGAAACGGCAAGAAAGCTGCCTAGCGAGTTGGCCAAGGCTTAAGAGTCGAGACGGCGGGATGTTCTGTTATGCCGAAAGTCGTCAATTCTGTGGATCTGGACAAGATAGCACAGACGGCCAAAGAAGGGAAGAGGGAACCGTCTGCCCTGAGGAAGAAGGTGGCCTTGCAAGGAGAATGGAACCTTGACCAGGAGAAGGGCTACCAGTTCAGGACCGAAATGCAGTACGAAAAGGGGAACCAGGTGATAGAGATAGATTCTCCGTCGTACCTCGGCGGCGATGGAAACAGGCTTGGGCCTATGGCCTACTGCATAGCTGGAATGACCTCATGCTTCGTTAGCACCTTCGCCACGGTGGCCGCGATAGACGGAGTCGAATTGACTAGCTTGAAAGTGAACGCCCAATGCTACATCAACTTCGCCAAGACGTTCGACGTGGCTGACGAGCCGATAACTGAAGGACTAGACATCGTGATCGAAGCCAGCAGCAGAAACGCGGATATGGATAGGCTTGAGGGACTCCTGAAGAAAGCAGAGGAACGATGCCCTGCGATATACAGCATGACCCACGTGATAAGGGTCGACGCACACTTGGCATGACCATCAGAGTCTGCGCCTTTCAGGCCGAATACCGGATGGCTTAACAGAAGCCTCCTCTTCGGTAGGTGGCCGGTGAAACGATGTGCTGCAATGGCTACAGAATCAAATCGCTCGAGTCGCGCTGCTTATTGCCAAGCGAGGATGTCTTCCCCGAAGACGCAGGCAAGGATTCGTGTGGCGTCTGCGCGGTTTCCCCAATGCAGCATTCCACAACGTCCAGCACGGCTTTCTCCCCATCGTAGGTGACGCGGATTGCATTCCCAGTCGCATTGCGTAGATGTAGCCCACCGATTTTCACTTCCGAATCGTTCTCAATCTGAATCTTCCTTGGCACAGCCAAGCTCTCCTCGAGAGCGTATTTCAGAGTTCCGCACTCACATCGGACCGGGCACGAACTCTCCGATCGCGTCGTCAGCGAGGTTTTGCGATGGATCGGGCTTCGAATCTGTTAAGCGACCTGGCCAGATTTCTCTCATTTTGAAAATCCGGACCGTCAGTCGATTCGTCCTGTAAACAGGCACGGTAATCTATGCAGCCTCTCCTGCTTCTCCTAGCTGGGAGGATTGCTTACGCGGTAGGCTTGGCGATGGAAGATGGTCGACACGGCTCTCGGTCTGCTCTTGGAATCTGCGGCCATGGCCGTCGCTGCGTTACTAGTGGGCGAAGCGTTCACGCGGATAATCAGGGCCGCAGGGAAAAGAAACGGTGTTTCCAACGCAACTCTGCGCGCAGTACGAGAGGGGATCACCGCGATTTGGATCACCATAGCGGTGGTGAGCATCGCCCACACAACGGGCATCATGGAAGAGTTCACCACACTTGCAATCTCGGGTATCGCGGGAATCGCCGTAACGCTCGCCCTTCAAACCACTTTGTCCAACGTGGTTTCAGGACTGTTCCTTCTGAATGGCAACATCCTCAGCCTCAACGATACAATCCAGTTCAGCGGAGTGAAGGGACAGATCGTCAAAGTGACTCTCAGGAACACTTGGGTGAAGGCGGATGACGGCGATATCGCCGTAACAGGCAACTGTCTGCTTGCCGGCGGCCCTCTCACCAACTACACCGCGCTGGGGCGACTTTCGAGGAGATTGGAGCTTGGCCATGCTCGATGACCGGAGCACGATTCAGTCCCGCAATTCAGCTAAGAAAATGAGGCGCAATGCCGCCTCCTCCCTGAAGACAACTCAGCAAGAGGCGAAAGATGGGAGCGCCGTGCCCCAATTGAATCGCGAAGCGGGCAAGAAGTACTTCCTGGTCTCTGAAGAAATTCGCGAGGCATCGAGCACATGAACTCGAACAAGCCACTGTTCGCTCTCGTGGCAGGTTCAGTGATTCTTCTCGCTGCGTTGCTGGGCTACTACCAATTCGTTCATCAGCCCATGGTCCCGCCTCCCCACGAGACCGTCGGTCTCCCAAGTGGAGTGAAAGCCATCCAAATAACCATCGTCCCGTACGCCACCGCAAGCGCGAACCATTCATTCATGCCAGACTCTGTGACGCTGACAATTGGAGTGAACAATTCCATTGTCTTCTACAATAATGACTCTGTGGGCAATGGCGTCCCCCATGAGGTCGCCGAACGAGGGGGCGCATTTCACACCGGCGTGCTGGGCTACGGAGAATCGAGTGCTCTAGTTGTCTTCACGAATCAAGGGACTTACAACTATTACTGCGAATACCATCCGACAATGGTCGGGAAGGTAACTGTGACCTAGATTCCTTTCAAAATCTGTGCCAGTCAAGGTTCCCCTCGCCTCCCGACGCGTGACCGACGCCGTTCCACGGTCCTTGCGGCCTACCCGTGGCATCCTGCGTGTTTCTCGGGTGCCTTCGGCGCATTGATGGGAGCGACAGTAGTTCTTCTGAAGTAGGCTTTCTTGAAGTCGGACTTGCACCGGGCCCTGCAGAAATAGAATAACCTCCCGCCAATCTCAGTGCGACATGCGTTCTTAGGGTCGACCTCCATTCCACAGGTCTTGCAGTGCTCCTTTCCGGGGTCGGTCAACCTCGTTACCTGCCGGCGGGCAAACCGGACGCCAGATAGATTACCTTGCTTGTTTACAGAATGAACGGTTGGCTGGCGTTGGCTTTCGAGACTCCAAATCGTCCCAAGCAGGGCTGACGGGCATTCAACCGTTCCAAATTGCTCCTGAAGAGGCACCTGACTTCGCCTCGTACTTCTCCTTGTAGCTGGAAAGGCAGGTCTTGCAGCAGAAGAACCGCTTCCCTTCTCCTACGTTGAGAGTGAAAGGCTTTCCGCTTATCTCGCCGCCGCAATAGTCGCAGACCAGGGCCACAGCCATTTCACCGTAGAGCGCCACTCCCTGCTCGTCCTTCACGGTCCGGGTGATCACCTCGCTGGAAACGACGTCTACCCCGAGTGAAGCCACACGTTCACTGAGGAAGTCCTGGAACGCTTCGTTGCTGCTAGTCGCCACCCTCACCACCATGTTGGCCACGCCAGTTGAGAGGAAGACGCTTCGGACCTCATCGAGGGGTGTCAGCTTCTCCAAGATGGAATTGACCTCTGCGAGCTCCACCTTCAGCATCAGCAGGGCTGCCACCCCGTTTTCCACCTTGTCAATGTCGAGAATAGGGGCGATCTTCTTGATTATTCCGGACTCGGTCATCTTCTTCACCCTGCTTTCCACAGTCGGGGTTGTGACCCCAACCTGAACTGCTATCTGTCTGAATGAGAGTCTGCCGTCCTTCATCAAGGCCTTCAATATTGAAGTGTCAGTCTCGTCTAGCTTGAGGGGCAATCGAAAACCAGGCGAATCTCTTACGTCTTTAACCCTTTGTACCCTGCTACGCTGGCAAAAATGTGAGGATGGGTCAGTGGTGACCCATGCTCGTCTGGCGTCCGCCCACGTACTTCATTGGGTTGCTGTCGAAACTGGACTTGTCCTGTTGACAACAGAAGAAATAAGTTTGCCCCATGTGCACTGACTCGAAAGAGGTGGACTCGCTGACCTGCATCCCGCAGACAGGGTCTTTTGCCATTTCGCCTTCGGTATCCGAATCTGGCTGTAAGAACGCATCGCTTTCCAAATTCCAATCACTGTGAACGGAGACTTGACGTTCGAAAGCCAGCATAGTGAACTACGGCATGACTCGACCCAACCGCAGAAAGTGGTTTGAAGAGAGTTGTCGGTTTAGTTGGCTTTGTTCTAATTGCGCTATCAATTGTTCCATCTAGTTTCGCCTCGGGTGCAGCTGAATCCGGAGTCTTCTCAAGAACGATTGACGCCAATGGCCTGACCCTGAAGATCACGGCCGTGTATGCCAACAGCTGGAGTTGGGATAGAAACAATGCGGTTCACGTGACGATAAGTCGGGTCAACCGCGGTGGCAACATGAATGTGTCGATGCTTGACGAGTCCGCGGTGCTCCACCTCAACGGGAGCGACTTCGTGCTCGCGACCTCGCAAACCGCACCGGCCCTTCCTGGTTACTCTCGCGTTGACTTGGCGAAGCCGCTCGACCTGACCTTTGCCTTCTCAAATGAGAGTTACACATCCAATGCTCAACAGGGAAGGGTCTATCCTGCCCACATAGCCGTCAACGTCGAAATGTCTGTTGTCTCCAACGGGACCGTCACACCTGTCTCGTTCACAGACGGCCCTGTCAACATGCAGATCACGCTCGATACGGAACGGCCAATTGCGCGTGCCCAAAGCGATTCTCTGGTTTACCTTGTGGCGTCTGAAGTCGTAGGATTCGCGGGAATCGTCTTCTTGATGAAAGCTGTGAAAATTGGGGATGACCACAAGGGTGTCCGGTAGGTGGAACGACCATTCAGCCGGGGCAATCTGAACACGACTAGTTTCGAATGCTGCGGTAAATCCAGGTGCAGGAACGGGTCCGAAGAGACTTAAACCCGGAGGGTTTCGAGAAAGTCGCCAGGGCTGAAGCGTCTACACCGACAAGTCTTCGCAGATTTACCAGCCTGCTTTTCCATAACAGACATGCCGGTGTAATTCTCATGTTAGCCCAGAAGAGCCGGTATGGTAAGTATTCCCGTGAGTACGACCAATGCCAGCATGGACCAGTACATCAGCCTCCACTTTGGTCCCATCACGTTGGCTCCCATCACCACTTTGTTGGAGCATATGACGCCCAGCATTACGGCAGGAACTATGGTTACGAAGACGAAGATGACCATGAGGGTCAGCATGAGATTCACGAGATTCGTGAAGATGAGCGGTATGAAGACCGCTGGCAGGGTCTCCAAAAGGTAAACGAGGTAGAAGTTCCTGGCCAGTGAGAACTTCTCACCTATCCTTCTCCTCCATCCAAGCGCTTCTGCGATGCCCCATGTGCTTGCCAATGAGACGACGACCAGTCCGAGGAATGCCGCCGAGCCGAGCCCCAGGCCATAAATCAGGTAGGCATACTCTCCTGCCAGGGGGACAAACGCCTTTGCAAGCGAGGAAGGCGAAAGATAGTCAACCGAACCGATGGAAGCGGACACGATGACTATCGCTACCATGAGAACTTCGCTTGCTATCGCTCCGAGAAGCGTCTCGAGCCTCTCATGGGAGGCATGGCTCCTGTTCAACCCCTTCTGGGCAACTGCCCCTGCCTGGTAGAAGAGCATCCACGGCATTATCACCGCCCCGACGTTGGCGGCTATCAGGTATCCGAATGATGGTTGGGAGAATGGCTGGAATGGCGACAGTCCCACGGCGACTAGTTGGCCGACGTCAGGCTTGACCAGGAATGCATCCAGGATGTATGAGGAGAGAAGGATAGCAGAGACAAGGAGCAGGATCTTCTCTGTCCTCCTGTAGCTCCCGGTGAACACGAGAGAGGCGTGAACTAGAAAAATCGCGGGTAGAGAGACGAGGGGAGGCACCCCAAAGATCTCGAGCGCCACGGCTATGCCCGCATACTCCACAGTGTAGCTCAAGAAGTCGGTGATGAACATCGGTAGAGAGGCAAGCACGGCCATTCTCCGTGAGTAGTTGTCCTTGATGACCTCCGCCAATCCCTTGCCGGTGGTTACCCCCAGTCTTCCTGAGGCCTCCTGAATGAAGAAGAGGGGCACGATCAGGATCAGCAGGACGAACACGAGGTGATAACCAAAGGCTGCCCCGCTCTCTCCAGCCGTTATCACGCTAGGGGCATCGACATCGGCCATCATGACCACCCATGCTGGACCTACTACGGAAAGAAACGACCTAAGAGCGGCAGCACTCCCTGACATCGCACATCGGGTTACTGTAGCCCCAATCACGCTCCGCCGAGCGTGACGATCAGGTCCGTTAGGAACCCGGCACAGAGCCCGACGAAGATTCCAATCATCAGGGTGCGATTCGTTGTCTGCCTCCTTCCGGTGTTGTACATCAGCATCGAAACGTAGACCAGGGCACCACCCGCGATGCTCAGGAACAGTACGTATGTGAAGTCGGATACTCCGATCAGGCTCCCTGTGACAGTGCCGAGGAAGGTGGGCCCGCCACCGACAAGACCTGCCGTCGCTAGGAAGCGGGTGCTCGGCCTCTTCACGAGGCTGGTCAGAGGGCTCGCTATCCCGAAGCCTTCAGTCGCATTGTGGGCCCCGAATCCGATTATGAGAATCAGGGCGAGTCCAATCGAGCCCGAGGCATATGATTGACCGATGGCGAGACCCTCGCTGAAGTTGTGGGCGCCGATTCCTATGGCTATCATCATCGCGAGTCTGTAGGCGCTCACGTCCTCCAGAAGCCAAGTTTGCAATTGGGCTTGGGAGCCTCCTCTGGAACTGCTCTCGGCCGTCTGTGGCTGCTGAGCCACGACGGCGGTCGTCTTCGTCATGTACCTAGCCTCGTAGAATACCAGTCCGAGAAGCCCGATCGCGATACCGCCGAAAACGGCGATGAGGTCAAGGACTGCGTTGCCGGGCGCTGCCTTCCCTACATAGGCATCTGCGGCGGCACCGGACGCGGTATCCCACGCGTGGCTGAAGACGTCGATAATCAGGAACACAAGGATTCCGATTGCGATGGCATTGAGGAAGCCTTTCTTGCGAGAGCTTACATTCTGAAGCACTGCGAGAGGCAGGCCGAGGAAGATCGTGAAGCCGGCGATGGCTCCCAAGATTAGAAGCTGCGGATAGTCTATCAGTCTGACACGCCTCTTGGGAGAAGGGCATAACATATGTAATATTTATCGGTAACGATGTTATGTGATATGGATAACACTGTTATTAACACCAAAAAAGTCAGCACATGGACACGGAGACACGCATGTCCACAATTCATGATGTAAAGAGCGAAGAGCGACTCATACCCGTAATCAGGGCAAAGGTCGCAGAAAGGCTTGCCAGCGAAGGCTTCAAAGTCAAAGACATCGCGAGGGCGCTGAAAGTCACTCAGCCCGCCGTCACCCAATACCTGAAGCATAGGAGGGGGGCCGCCGTTCAGGGAATCACATCAATCGACGCTCTGCTGGACCCACTCGAGGAAAAACTTGTCAAGAGGATTCGTTCCGGTCTCGGAGGAGTAGAGACATCCGAGCTGCTCGATACCGCTAGGGCGTTGATGGTCATGAGCGGCGGGTTGAAAGTTGTCCGGAGTCGACCCGAGAAATCAGGAAGAGGCGTCGTTCCAGAACTTCTCAGAAGAAGGCTGGAGCTGGAGCTGACCGCCGCGGAAAAGTATCTTGAGCTGGCGAACCAGACCTCGGATGATCACACGAAGCTGTTGCTCCGGATGATAGCGTCGGACAGCATAAGGCATGGTGATGTCGTTTCACAAATCCTGTCCTGGCTTGAAGCGGGAAGTGAATCTGGAGGCGCACTACCCGATGAGAAGTTGCTCAGGGCAATGCTTTCCATAGAGGACTCGGCGGGTGAGGCGAGCCTCAGGGACAACATTCAGGTGGACCACCCGGTCGTTCGACTTCTTCTCGAATGGATTGATTTTGACGAATACAAACATGAGAAGATAGTGAGCAAGTTGCTGAACTTGAACAAGAGGCGTGGACGGCCGGGTAGAGACTGAACAGGCCGCGTGGATAGGTGCAGATTGTTGCCGCCCATCATCCTGTCGTCTCTATCATCTTCCGGATCTTTTCTGGAGAGACTCTTCTCGGGTCGAAGTCAACATGCACATTGTCCGTGACGTAGTTGATGCTTACCCTTCGCACTCCATCGACCTTGCGGAGAGACTTCTTTATTGCCGCAGCCCGCCCTTGACGGTCAAGATTGTCTATGTTGAATACTCCAGTTGCCCAGTTTCCAGTTTCAGTTGTGGCCATACGCCGAAAAGAGCTTCCCCCAAGGTACTTAGGGAGGGCGTATGTTTTGTGATGAAATGTGATGTTGCTCGTTGTGCTGTCCTGGGGTTCCATCTAGCTCAATGATTCGTTGGCAAGGAGTCGTTCTCGGGAATGGAAAGCTTTGGTATCCAAATCGACAGAGCGGATAGGATTCAATGCCCCATGTGCGAAAGAGAGTGACAAGGGGAGGTCAATGAAATGGCCGCATGGGTGGACTAGAGAATGACCCAGCGCCTTTTGAGCGTAACTCCGTCTCGCCAACTCGTCGATTCATTGTGAACAGGTTGTTCCGGCCTGTGTGTAACGCAGGTTTTAATCTGACCAGAAGAAACCCGGCTACAGAGGCTCTTGTCAGAATCAGGTAAGACCATCGGAGAGGTCGAGGGTGTCCTCAGGCTCATTGCCGAACTCAAATCCTGCGACGGAATAGGCGCAACTGCTTTGGCGAAGCTTGAAAGCGCGGTGACAAGGGTGACCACCAGGTTCGCAGTCAGGGTCCTAGATACCGTTGACTTCCATCATCTGGATGAAGACCTTTCAGAGGGCAGGTTGGACCCGCGTTTTGTGCCGATAGTCAAGAAGTCAGTTGAGATGGCCGACCCTGTGTTTTTCCCTGCAGCCCTGAAGGAACTGGCGACAAAATTGAAGACAAGCCTGCTGAAACTCGAAGCTGCCCTCGTCAATAGGGACCTCGGGTCAAGCAGTTCGGCAAGCCATGAAGCCCACGAATTGTACCATCAACTCCAACACGAGGTCGAAGAATGGCTTCGATCAGGTCTGGATTGACGTGGCTGAGTTCCTGGGCCTTCGGACGCCTACATGACTGGCACATGTGCGGCCGAAAATGCACAATGGGAAACCTTCTGGCGACGTCCACTGTAGGGGGATGCACGTTGGAGAGTCCTGCACAGGTGGAGGCATCCGGATCAGAACTAGTCCCGAAGACTGACCCCGTCACGCGTCCCTCCTGCGTTGATACGCACCGGACCCCCCACTTCGATCGTTCTTTCGAAGATTTGATTGCTTCCTTCGCCACCAACGCGGGTATCACCGCAGTCGCAGCGTTTGGCGAACCATCACAGGCCCGCCGGGTAGACAACCAACAACTCAGTGAGAAGAGCTATCGAACCAATTGGCAAAGTGGCTGATGCTACTTTTGCCTTGGCCTGTCAGCATTGGATTCATTCCTCACACCGATGTTCACGAAGCCTTCGTGGTCCTCGTGATGCTCTATCTGAATGGTGGTATGGGTGATGTTGGACTTCTCGGCGACATTTTTCAAGGCTTCGAGGACTTCATGGTCGCGGTGGTGCTCGTCGACATCGACATGGCAACTCATCATGTTCATGCCTGAGGTGAGGCTCCACACATGCAATTCATGGACCGATTTCACTCCGTCAACCTTCATCATCTCAGAAGTCAGCTCTGTCAGTCGGACATCCTTAGGCGTCTGCTCCATGATGATTCTCAGCGAGCCCCTCACAATTTTGTACGCACCACGGAGAATCAAGATGCCAATCAGGGATGCCACCAAGACATCCACTACAGAGAGCCCGTACAAGACCATCACGACTCCTCCCACTATGACGCCAATCGTGGCGAACGTGTCGCCCAGCACATGCAGAAAAGCCGCTTTGATGTTGATGCTGACATCGCTACCCTTCCTCAGAAGCAGTACCATCACAAAATTTCCCGCGAGACCCACCGCTGCCACGGGGAGGAGTATCTGGCCATTCACCCCTGGGGGGTGCAGGAATCGTCCGTATCCCTCATAGAAAACATACCCAGCAATCAGGAATAACATTGCCCCGTTGATGAGTGCCGCGAGAGCCTCTGCTCTGTGATATCCGTAGCTTGACTCCACCGTGTGAGGTCTCCTGGCGAGTCTCATTGCGAAGAGTGCGAGCGCAAGCGAAAGCGCATCGGTCGCCAAATGCCCCGCATCCGCCAGGAGGGCGAGGCTGTTGCTCAGAATCCCCCCGAAGACCCACAGGAGGATTATGCTTCCAGAGATCAATAGGGAAACTAGAAGCCTCCCTTGTGAACTCACACGACCGTTTCCCCCCTCCCCAAGTGGACCCTGACGGTCGGAGTTCTGGGAAATCCTGGGCACGAACCAACTCCCCTATGAAGGTCTCGGGCGAAACCTCAATAGAGGCAAAGCGTTTGCTATGATCAGCAGCGTCAGACCGTCATCGCCAATGACCGCGAACCAGAGGGGTATCAGACCCGCTGCGCCCAAGACTATCATTAGCGCTTTGACGGCGAGTGCCAGTGCGATGTTGAACTTTATCCTAGTGGATGCCTTTCTACCTAGCTTGAGGAGGTATGGGACGGCCTTAAGGTCGGAGCCCATCAGCGCAACGTCTGCCGCCTCGATGGCTATGTCGTTCCCTGCAGTGCCTACCGCTATCCCCACATTTGATGCCGCTAAGGCGGGGGCGTCATTTACGCCGTCGCCTACCATTAACGTGTTTCCGTAATTCTTCTTGAGCTGGCCGGCCAACCTGACCTTGTCCTCGGGAAGCAGCTCCGCGTAGTACTCATCGATACCGAGCGCGGTTGAAGCTTCTTGGGCTGTTATTGCGTTGTCCCCGGTCATCATAATAGTTTTCTTGCCCATGGAGTGAAGCTGCGTCACCACATCCTTCGCCTCTGGACGAATCTCATCCTCCACGTAGATTGCGCCGATCATCCTCCCATCGAGCGCTACAGCCATCGTAGTGCCGCTCGAGGGCATTAATTTGGGAGTGACTTCGCTGATCTCCACCCCGGATTCCATGAGGAATGAGGTTTTGCCGATTAATAGTGTTCCTCTGCCACTGAGGATGGCCTTGATTCCCTTTCCCGCAACATCGACCATCTGTACTCCATTCGAGCCTTCGGTCACTCCATAACTTGCCTTCTCTAGAATCGCGTGGGCGATAGGGTGGCTCGATCTCGACTCAGCCATAGCCGCGAGTCTGAGAACCTCCTCTTCGCTGAAACCGTTCAGAGGAACCACTCTTGAGACTCTCAGCTTTCCCTGCGTTAGGGTCCCGGTCTTGTCGAATATTATCGTCTTGACGCTTGACAGCTCTTCAAGGTACCTTCCCCCTTTGATCAGGATGCCGCTCCACATGGCCCTCGTCAACCCCATCAGTACGGTGACGGGAGTAGAGATTACGAGGGCGCTTGGGCAGGCTATCACGAGCACTATCAGGGCCCTATAGAGCCATGTCTGGAAGGGCTGATGCAAGACCAGTGGTGGTATCAAGGCTATACCCGCCGACAAAAGAATCATTGAAGGAATGTAGTATCGCGAGAACCTGTCGATGAAGCGCTCGATCTTGGCCTTTCTTTCGTGGGCTTCGGTAACCATCTCGACAATTCTATTGACCGTAGATTCCTTGTAGGGCTTCTCAACAAGAACTTCAAGTGAGCCGTCGACGCTAAGGCTACCCGAGAGGACCCTATCTCCCAGAGACTTTTCGACGGGTATGGATTCTCCGGTTATGATGGACTGGTCTAAGTTAGATCTTCCAGCCACTATCCTTCCATCGACAGGGATTCTCCAACCTGCCTTTACAACGATTATGTCTCCAATGCTGAGGTCTTCAATCGGAATTTCCTCTGTCCTCCCGTTCCTCTTGATGAGGGCCCTCTTGGGCAGGAGACCCGCCACTCGTTTGGCAATGTTCCTGACCCTGTCCACAGTGTAGTCCTCGACCCGCTCAGCGATGTTGTAGAGTAAGAGGACGGCAGCGCCCTCCCCCCATGCTCCGATTCCCGCTGCACCGATGCCCACTGTGCCCATGAGTAGGTCTTCGTTGAATGGATTTTCCCTGACCCTTTTCAGAGCGTCGTAGAGGACAGGTCCTGCGACTAGGGCCAGGGACACGCCGAATGACCCCTGCCTGAACTCCGCCGGCACATCCGTGAGGAAGGTAATGAGACCCGTGGCCAGCAGGATGCCAGAGATTACAGCCAGCCGTATTCTGAACCTGCTCTGCTCATGCTCCTCCTCTTCCTCCATTTCCGTCCCTTTTCCTATTGATCGTATCTGACGCAGGTAGCTATCTCGTCATATACCTGTTTGAGCGTCTCGTCAGCACGCTCAAGCATATCTTGAACTTTATCGACTCTGATGCTGTAGTAGACGTTCCTTCCATTCCTCCTGTTTTTGACGAGACCACAGTCCATGAGGCAAGAGAGGTGATTGGAGATGTTCGACTCGCTCTGGTTCAGTCGTTTGGCGATTTCAGTCGCTTGGACCTCGCCGTCTCGGAGGCATTCGAGTATCGCGAGCCTGGTGGGGTCAGCGAAACCCCTGAAGAGCTTAGCCTTCAGCCTGAGACGTTCGACAGCGACCTGCATGACAGTTCATTATATGATGAAGTATCGAATTAATAAATGTTCCTAGGGCATCTTGGGTTCTGTTCCATCTATGGGGTGGGCGAGAGTGTTCCGGGGCCTTCACTTTACACCAAACCGTGGTATTTTTGACAGTCATTGACGACTAGTATTGATACATTGGAACCCAGAACCAAAGACGAATCCGGGTACCGAACCCGGGTGAGTGCGGGCCCGACGGGAGTCGAGCTGCTCTTGGTGCTGAATTTGATTCCGTCTTCTGGGTTCGTGCCGGGTCCAATTCGAACTTCTGGGGCCGTCGCCAAGGATATGAATTCAATGGGATTCGAAGGTTGGGCCGGAAGGAACCCATGTTGTGCACATCCCGATACTTCCGGCCCAAACCCTTGGCCTCAGTGACAAGGGTTTGAGTCGGCCCAGATTCGAACCCGTGGCCTCCACCGGATTTGGTCGATTGGGCAACCCTGATCAATAACGGCTAGTTAGTATTTATTCGGCACAGTCGTGGATCCAGACAGGAGATTCCAGCTCGAAGATGCCGCGAGGACGGACAGGACCCACGCTACCACCTTGGTCCGGGCATGCGGACGCGTCATGCCATAATAGAAAATACGCAGAATCTCGACACAGAGGATTGAAATCGCGTAGGATACCACGGTAATGATGGGGAGTAAGATCAACCCGTCGTAGATTCCACGCGCGCCCACCAATAGAATGGGCTGAGCTGGGGGGATTACGAATGCGGAAACCCAATCGCCCAAGTCGCCCGCGAGCATCGCAAACTCGACGACTGAGAAGACCAGCAGGATTCTTGGTGCGTCCTTGCGGCCGAGACCTGACGTTCCCCCGAACCCTAACCACAGGAATATCGGGAACAGAATCGTCAGCGCGTCGGGAAGACTGATCGGGAAGGGACCTCCCCACTGTTGGTCGATGCTCAGGGCCGCAGAAACACCGAAGGCGCCGAAAAGAAACAGCTTGTCCAAGGTCGACTGACGCCGCAAGTGACCATCGGACAACGCCAACAGGAGTCCAGCCTCCACAGTGGGTACCAGACCGCCCAGATAGGATATCGCGAAAACTGTGCAACTTCCTGCACAATGCCGCCCCAGGACAAGCGGGGGGAGCGGAGAAACTCTTCGAAAGAGGAGGGACATAACCCCAGAGCTGAACGAAGGCTGTGGCAGTTGCAAAGAAGATTACGACCTCCCTCGCCCGTTGCCTGAACCTTCCATTCACTCAAGTGGACAAGCTGCAGATGAAAGACTCGGCCGTCGGTGAATCTGGGCGGGGAGGGTTCCTTTACGGTAGGCATTCTCGGATTTCAGCGCTGAAAGCCTTCGCATCGTTAAGGTCTTGAATTGGTCGAGTCTCTGGCAGCAATGCCATCGGCAAGATTTATATGACTCGAATGTCATATGACGCATGTGACACTTGAAACATTGACTCCCAAGCCGCACGCGCTGTTCTTTCAAGCTCTGGCCAATCCCAGCAGAATGCGGATTCTGAATTTGCTGAGAGAAAGAGGCGGGATGAACGTCACTCAGATCTGCAGCAAGCTCGGTCTGGAACAGACGCACGTTTCGCACAACCTCAGATGTCTCGAGTTCTGCGGATTGGTTACCGCGAGTCGAGAAGGCAAGTCAAGAATATACTCAATCAACGAGCAAACAATGCTTCCCCTGCTGGAAATCGTTGACGAGCATCTGAAGAAGTACGCAAGCAACCTCCTCACCTGCGATGCGCTGGAGAGGTAGTCTTCATGAACAATTACGAGCTCGTAATCCTGGGGCAGGGCTCAGCCGCGTTTGCAGCCGCGATAAAGGCAGATGAGCTCGGCGTCCAAACGGCGATGGTAGGCGGAAGTGCGACCCGGGGGGCTACGATCGGAGGTACTTGCGTCAACGTCGGCTGCATACCGAGCAAGAACTTGATTACAGTCGGAAACGCCTTCCACGAACAGGCTCGGTCCTCCTTTCGCGCCATCGAGTATGGCAGAACCAAGCTGGACTTCGAGAGAGCAATCGCGGAAAAGGATGCGCTCGTTAGAAAGTTCAGGAAGGAGAAGTACGCCGACGTCCTCAGGGGACTACATAACGTCGAATACGTGGCCGAGCGGGGGTGTTTTGTCTCTGGAAACGAGGTGAAGGCAGGTGACAAGACGCTCAGAGCGAAGAAGTTCCTGATAGCCACAGGTGCGAAGGCCAAGGTAGTCCCAGTGAAGGGCACTGAGGGAGTAGACTACCTGACTAACGAAGAGGCATTGAGCCTCAAGGAGCTCCCAGAGTCGATGGTCGTGGTGGGTGGCAGGGCTCTGGGGCTCGAATTCGCGCAGATGTACTCCCATTTCGGGACGAAGGTGACGATCCTCCAGCGGAGCGAGCGAATATTGCCCGAGCACGAGCCCGAGATCTCGTGCGCGCTTAGGGGATACCTGCAAGATGAGGGCATCGACATACAGACTAGAGTCAGCCTCAAAGAGGTGGCCCAGAGAGGAGAAACGCGAATCGTCCGCTGTACGGTCAACGGTCATGAGAAGGAATTCCGCGCCGACCAGCTGCTGTTCGCGTCCGGCAGGGCTCCGAATACCGACTATCTCGATGCGCAGAAAGCCGGCGTGGAGCTCGATGCAGAGGGCTTCGTCAAGGTGAACGAAGAGATGCAGACTTCTGCGGCTCATGTGTGGGCCGCGGGCGACGTCATCGGCGAACCGATGCTCGAGACAGTCGCGGCGAAGGAGGGTGCGGTCGCAGTGAACAATGCCTTCGGGAACGGCAAGAAAAGAATAGACTTTGACGAGGGCCCTCGTGCGGTGTTCACGACCCCCGAGGCGGCCAGCGTGGGGCTGACAGACGCCGAAGCCAACGGAAAGGGAATCAGGTGCGCCTGCGGCGTACTCCCCTTGGATTTGGTTCCGAAGGCGCACATTATCGGGGACACTAGGGGGCTGATAAAACTCGTAGCTGACAGCAAGACAAAGCGCGTGGTGGGATTGCACATCCTGGCCCCACACGCTGCCGACCTTATCCACGAAGGCGTACTGGCGGTAAAGTTCAAGCTGACAATAGTCGACATCATTGACACCGTTCATGTCTTTCCAACCCTCTCCGAAGCGATTAAACTGGCCGCCCAGTCCTTCTACAAGGATGTGGGGAAACTGAGTTGCTGCACGGAGTAGGAAGGACTGATTGGAAGACCTGAACTCGGGGGTTTAAAGGGCAGTTCGAACGCTCTCAGGTCAAAGCGATGTTTGATGCGACATAGGATTAAGATATTCTCGGGCGGTTGCACTTTATGCCAGGCCGCAGTGGACACAGTCGAACTCGGAAAGTGCAAAGACTGCAAGGCGAAGGTAATCGATGTAGGCGACAGGAGGAATTCCCGTTTGGTGAAGAAGTTTGGCATCACGGCTGTGCCATCGATAGTCATCGACGAAAGAATCAAGGTCGTCGGGTTGCCGAATTTTCCCTGGTTCTGCGGAGATGGATTCTACAAGATGCTTGAGGAAAAATATCCGCTAAAAACATCCTAGATTCGCAACACGGTGCATCCGGTTCGGCGGGCTTCGTGGGATTTCGGCTCAACGTGTAAGGCTCCTTTCCCAGCTACCAGCCAGGGTCAGAGCGCAAAGGAGTCGCTGTCGAGTGGCGCAAGAGGTTCAAGCCAGTCAGCCTGAAGCTTCCCAATCCAGCTTCGCTAGGGTCGCCCCGCGCTTGAGCTCATGATTCGTCACCGCTTGGCGGTGCGAAGTTCATGCAGCAAGTGAATCGTAACCCAGGCCAAGGGTCCGAGTCTACGCTTTCCCACCCTTGTCAGCGTCAAGGGTTTGGATCCAAGATACCGGCGTGTGCATGACATTCAACTTGTTAGTGCGAGCATCGCCGTCGTCATGACGGCGGCGCCCGCGTGCTGGGGACCTAACGCGTAAGCACTTAGCGTTATTAGTACGTCAGCTCAGCGGGGCGACGTGAGCTCTCGCGCTGGTGCAGGAGAAGCTCTGCTCGGCATCGGAAACGCCGTGGTAGATGTCTCAACTCTGGGCGGCCGTGCGTAGTGGACCCAGGAGATATCGCTTGGGTCCTCGCGGCCACGGGCCTCGTCATGCTCATGACTCCAGCTCTTGGGTTCTTCTACGGCGGCTTGGTGCGAAGAAAGAACCTAGTGTCCACGATCGTCCAATGCATGACTATCTTCGCGATAGTCAGTCTTGTCTGGGCGCTCTGGGGGTACAGCGAGGCCTTCGCCCCCTCTCTCAACGGCGTGATCGGTGACCTCTCCAAGGCGGGGCTGAACAACGTGGGTGCAGCGGCAAATGCCGCCTACTCCACGGCAATCCCAGAGCTCCTGTACTTCGCGTTCCAGCTCAAGTTCGCGGCCATTACACCGGCCCTCATCATCGGGGCCTTCGCTGAGCGAATCCGCTTCAAGGCCCTCCTTCTATTCATCGTCCTCTGGGTCACTCTGATCTACTCGCCCATCGCGCACTGGGTCTGGGGCTCCGGAGGGTGGCTGAGGAACCTCGGAGTAATCGACTTCGCGGGTGGTCTCGTTGTTCACCTTTCTGCAGCATGCTCGGCAGTCGCTGCTGCGCTCGTCGTGGGGAGGCGGAAGGGCGTCGATCAGGCGCACGAGGTGCGACCAAACAACGTCCCATTCGTCATCCTGGGGGCTGCCATCCTCTGGTTCGGATGGTTTGGATTCAACGCTGGAAGTGCCTTGGCGGCGAACGAGATTGCCGTCCAGGCGCTTGTCAACACGAATCTGGCCGCAGCCGCCGGCGCAGTCAGTTGGATGCTCGTCGACTGGTCGCGCAAGGGCAAGCCCTCGGCGGTCGGCATAGCGGTCGGCGCTGTGTGCGGCCTGGTGGCGATTACACCGGCCGCGGGTTATGTGGCAGCTCTCCCAGCCATCATCATCGGCCTTGTCGTTGGAGTCGTGTCGAACGGTGTAGCCAGCTGGCGCGCGAGGACGACGCTGGATGATTCATTGGACGTCTTCGCGGCGCACGGCGCAGGCAGCATTTGGGGAGTCCTAGCAACAGGCATTTTCGCTTCGGCTGCCATCAACGCTTCGGGACCCAACGGCGCTATCTTCGGAAACCCATACCAGCTTGCGCTGGAGGCCTTCGCCATCGTCGTCGTGGCTGCCTTCTCCTTCGTCGGGTCATACCTGCTCCTGAGGGTGATCAATTTCATCACTCCAGTCAGGGTGACGGCCGAAGAAGAGGAGGAAGGCCTGGACGAGAGCCAGCACGGCGAAGAGGCCTACGCGCAGTGAAAGATGCGAGCTCTACGTGCTAACCTGAAGCTACTTGCTTCCGCCGGACTCGGCCTTCATGGCCTTCTCTTGTAGGATGTCTATCTGTCTCTGCCTGATCTCCTTGTACTCGTTGCACCAGTCGCGTCCCGAGACGATCAGTTCGAACGCCTTCAGTTTTGGCTGGACGCACTTCCCCCGCTCCAGCAGGTCTGCGTTTATCGGGTCGTTAGGGACAAACCACGTGCAGGACAGGCAGTTTTCGTCCTGCCATATCACTCTCTTCAGGTCCGAGTCGGACTCCTTGCCTTCGGAACTCATGCCTGGCTTTTCGTCACGTGTTCATTTAAGGTTTCGACGGCGAGAGCCCGACGCTTCTTCCTCGAAAGGCATTGGCCCACTCTTTCCCGCGCGTCTGTGGCAGTCAGCATGCTTTCCCGAAGGTGAGAATCGCATAATGGATTATAGGACGAGCGGAATGGAGAGGGACGGTTGACTGTCGAAAAGGCGGGACAAAGCAGATGAGACGCGTTATTTCCTTCCTCCTGCTACTCGTGGGAGCAGTCGTCGTTTCTGCGTCACTCGTGGCTTGGTACATAGTCGGATACGAGGGCGGGAACGCATCGATGGCTGGCATGATGGGCCAAATGATGGGAAGCAACTATGGCAGCAGCGTGAAGTCTCCGATGCCATCGTACGTTTGGCTGGGCCTTTCCTCCCTCCTGGTCCTGATGATCGCTGGAGTTGGAGGGCTGGCCTACTACCTCGTCTTCCCTGAGATTAGGAGCGCTGCCGTTTCGACTGGTCCCGCCGAGGCGCGCGGGACAGCCCAAGCTGCCACGGAGAGTTGGGCAGCGCTGCTCAGGACCAGCAAGCCCGAGGAGAAGAGGGTGCTGGAAGTCTTGGCGTCGCACGGAGGAAGGTACCTGCAGAAGTTCGTAGTGAAGGAGGCGGGTTTGAGCAGGCTCCAGACGCACAGGATCGTGTCCCGTTTCGCCGAGCGTGGAATAGTCATCGTGTCTAAGAGCGGGAATACCAACGAGCTGTCCTTGGCCTCGTGGCTTAGGCCAGATGCCGTTCCTGCCGGGACAACCTGAATCGCTCAGCTAACCCCGCCTTTCACCAAGAATTGCAGAGAATCATCATCGTCTTGGGCGGTCTGAAACCGTTTCATGATTTCGTTTCAGCGAACTACCATAACCCCCGCGCGCGTATGCCCCAACCGGCGAACAGAAAAATGAAGACAACAGAAATCGTCGCACTCGGAGTGGCCGTGGCCTTGGTCATAGGCCTCTTCACAGCAGTCGCCTACGCATCCATGGCGAACCAATACAGGCAGAACTTCCAGACCTCCACTTCCTTGCCTACCTCCGCTGGAACCTATTCGGGCTACCAGGGATACTTCGGCGGCATGATGGGCCGCGGCTTCGGATATTCCGGGGGGATGATGGGCGGATACGGCGGCGGGGTCGGCCCGTACGGAAGCATGATGGGCGGAGGAATGATGGGAGGGTATCCCTACGGCAGCTGGAGTGGCAATCCAACTTACGCCCGGCACAGCGGGCTGGGTGGTGCGGTCGTAACCATCGCCAACTACGGGTTCTACCCCCGGACCCTCACTGTGTCCAACGGCACGACTGTCACTTGGGTCAACATGGACTTCGTCCAACACACAGTGACGTCGGGCTCGGAGCAGGCACCTACAGGGCTCTTCGATTCTCACGAGCTGAACCACATGCAGGCCTTCAGCTACACCTTCAGCACTCCTGGGACATACACCTACTACTGCGACGTACATCCCGACATGACAGGGACCATAGTGGTCTCGGCTTAGAATCGCACCAGGCGGGTGCGGTTCCTTCTCTTTTTCGAATGGCGGGGATTTCATCCCGCAAGCCTGTCGGAGGCAGATAGATGACAGGGAGACTCAGCCGAACCCAGAACCGGCTCCTTGGCCCCGGACTCCCGAGCCGAACCTTTCCCATTCAGCCTGCCGACGCCTTCGACCACGCGAACGGGTGGGTCAAGAGGCTCGTTGCCCAGCACAAGCCAAGGGCGAAGGGCACGCAGAGGGTCTCCGTCCCTCCCATGTGAGGAGCTTCCGCGGGTTCGCAGCTACCGCGGAAACACAGCAGCCGCACTCAGTCCGCCGCTTGGCTGCTTTCGTTGCCGTGGTCATCGTCGGGAGGTCTCAGGAATCTCAGGAACCAGCTCTTCCCCAGCCTGGCCACCTCCTCGAGCGCTCCCGCCTCCTCGAAGAGATGAGTCGCGCCCGGTACGATCGCTAGCTCGGCTTCTGCCTTCAGCCGCTTGAACGCGAGTTTGTTTAGCTCAATCACCTCTGTGTCCAGTCCTCCTACAATCAGGAGAGTGGGGGCTTCGACCATGCCCAGGTAGTCCCAGGCTAGGTCAGGCCTGCCTCCCCTTGAGACTATGGCGCTGACTTCCTTACGCCCGATCGCAGCCCGAAGGGCTGCGGCTGCGCCAGTGCTCGCTCCGAAGTAGGCCAGCCTGACGCCGTCCATCTCCGTCTTTGCCATCAGCCAGTCTGTGGCGCTGGAGAGCCTGTCTGTGAGAAGGTCGATGTCGAAGCGGTTGCCGTACGCTAGGTCTTCCTCTTGCGTGAGGAGGTCGAAGAGGAGAGTTCCGAGGCCAGCCTCTTGTAGGACCTCTGCAACGTATCTGTTCCTTGGGCTCAGTCTGCTGCTCCCGCTTCCGTGGGCGAATATCACAACGGACCTCGCCCCGTCAGGAATGGTCAAGTCTCCCGCCAGGGAGACGGGATGCGCATCAATCTTCACCTGCGTGCGTGAAGCGCGCCTCTCTGGGGAACCGGCGCCTGGCACCTTCGCCGCGCTAGTGCTGATGCTACCTCTCCTCTTCGACTTCGGATTCGAGGGCCTCCGCCTCGGTCGGGCGGAGTGTGCCAGACAGCTCGCACTCGTAGCTTACAACACCGTTATTGTTGTACCTCTCAATCTGCAATCTGCGGCGTCCACCTCTCGTCAGGTCGACCTCGCGAACGCTTCGACTACGTCCCTCGCTGTGACAATCCCGACAATGGCGCGGTCTCGCGTTAGTGGCAGCCTCCTGATGTGCTTGGACATCATGATCCTTGATGCCTCCACTCCATCAACCGAGATGCCCGCCGTTATCAGCGGAACACTGGCCAGCTCGCCCACGGCGAACTCGAGGCTGAGCTTTCTGGCGAGCACCTTGGCGATGAGGTCCCTCTCTGTGAATATCCCGTACGGTCTGGCCTCCTCCTCGGCCGCCAGTACGCTCCCTATGCGCCTCTTGTCCATTTCCTTGACCACGGTCGCGAGCGGCGTCTCCGGAAGCTCAGTGAAAACGGGCGAGGCTATGACCGAAGACAGTCCGATTGTGATGCGCATCCGCTGGATGTGTCTCACTATGTCTGTGGCGGTCACCATGCCTACCAGATCGCCGCCTTCGAAGACCATCAGCCCACTTTTCTTTTCAATCATGGTCTTGGCTGCATCCATTAGCGTGGCTGTCGGGCTGATTGCGACGAAGAGAGGAGACAGAACTTCCATCAGCAACGCGCCGTCGGGGTCCCTTCCCTTTGCTAGGACCTTAGAGAGAAGGTCCCTCTCCGTAAACACGCCCCTCGGACCGGAGCTATCGACCACAACCACGCTGCCAATCGCGTTGCTGGCCATGGTCTCGATGGCCTTTCTCACGCTGGAGTGAGAGTAGGCGGTCAGGACGTGCCCACTCATGACCTCGTTCACTGTAACCTTTTCGGGCTCGTCGGCGTTACTGCTCTCTGGCCTGTCGTCCATTCCTTTCGTTCCGGTTCGACTGTTGTTCCTCAACATTCCAGCTCGTCCCGTTCAAGCCTGAAAGGTCGTCATCGGCTATTTGAAACGCGAAGACGATTCTTAGAATTGATAATTGACGCAGTCCAGTCGAGCCCTTGCATCCCTTGCACCTTGGCGCTGACCGTGTCGCGACGTCGCGGACGATTTCCGAGTAAGAGAATCGTCTACCCTGTTTTCAAGCCACAATTCGGGGCGCCCGAAATGACTTGGCAACGAGTTTGAGGCTCGGCTCGCTTGCGGCAATCTCGGCTGTCGGGGTCGCCTACTCTGGCTACCTGAGCTACATCGCATTGGCAACAGGTCAGCCCGCCTGCGAAACCTACTACTTCGGGTACCCCTCCTGCTTCTACGGCTTCATACTCTACGCGCTGATCTTCATCGTCGGTCTGGCTGCCCTGCTTGTGTACAAGAACAGAAGGGCAATAGCAGTCGTTGGGCTGTCAGTGATGGGCGTCGGCTTCTCTGCATTCCTGACCGGTTACATACTCACGTTGACGAGCTGTGTCAAGCTCTACATCTTCGGGGTCCCCCCCTGCGTGATGGGGCTGGGGATGTTCGCGCTCGTCCTCATACTGGCGCTGTCCCTCCTAAGAAGCTAGGTCAGACGTCCCCTAACCGTCTGACAACGAACTCCTTTCGTGGTTCCAGCATGAACCATGTGACAACTAGCAGCGAGGTCGAGTCTCAAGTGAGCAAACCTTAATGTCGAAGTGAAATTGACGGGCGAGGATGATGAATAGACTCGCACTCGTGGGCATAGTTCTCTCGGCCATAGGGCTGGCAACTCTTGCGTTCTCCGACCCTGTAGTCCGATTCCTCGTCTTTGGAGGTACTGGTTTCGGTGCGCCGGCGGGGACGTCTGCTGGCACCTTCTTCAACAGCACGAGAGTCGCGGCGACGTCTGCAGGCAGGGGGACATTCGGTACAAGCGCGACCACCTTCATCACGACTCTGGCTGCATTCGGCGCTGCCGTTGTGGGCCTCGTCTTGACTGCCACTGCAGTACTGGTAGGAGGTGGGAGGCGGGAGTCAACCTCCGAGCAGGACCATCCTGCAGTCAGTTGAACTAGTTCTCTCTTATCTCCTGGATGAGCCCGTCGCGAATCGAGATGATCTTCTTCGTCTTCGCGGCTATCTCGGTGTTGTGGGTGATTATGACGATGGTCTTCCCGAGCTCCTGGTTCAGCCTCTTCAATATCCCAACCATCACATCCGTGTTCTTCGTGTCGAGGTTGCCCGTCGGCTCGTCGCCAAGGATTATGAGGGGATTAGTCGCGAGCGCTCGCGCAACGGCGACCCTCTGCTGCTCTCCTCCGCTCAGCTGGGTGGGCTTCCTGTCTGCTTTGTGTCTTATGCCTAGAATCTCGAGCTGCTCGAGTGCCCGACCTCGTATGTCTACCCGAGGCATGCCGGTGACCAGAAGCGGGAGTTCCACGTTCTCGACTGCTGTGATGCGGTTGATGAGATTAAAAGACTGAAAGACGAATCCTATCTTGCGATTCCTTATTCTGGCAAGCTCTGAGTTCGGAATCTTGGAGATGTCCACGCCGTCTATCTTGACCGTCCCTGACGTGGGTCTATCGAGGCCTCCTATCAGGTTCAGGAGCGTACTCTTCCCAGAACCTGAGGGTCCTATTATCGCAACGAACTCGCCGTGGTCGATACTGAAGCTGACGTTCTGCAGGGCAACAGTCTTTGCCTCCTCGCCGCCCTCTCCGTATATCCTAGAGACTTTGACGACCTCGATTGCGGGAACCTGTTCGCCCATCACTCCTCTACTCCTGCCTTAGGGCCTCCACAGGGGTAAGCCTCGAGGCCCTCCATGCGGGAAGGAGCCCAGCAAGCATCCCGACGAGGCTCGCGAGCCCCACTGCAAGCAGAATCAGCTCTGGCGATATCGCCGGCGTTATCGAGAGAGTCGACGCCGTCGATGATGCCGCTGACCGAACCGCCGTTCCTCCGCCAAAGCCGCCACCAAAGCCACCTCCTCCGGCCGAGCCCCCGCCGAAGCCCCCGCCTCCTCCGCCCCCTCCGCTGCTAGAGAACCCCGAGCTGAAGAACGACACCACAAGGAACGAGAGACCGGTGCCCGCGACAGCGCCAATTACTCCTCCTGCGAACCCAGTCACGGAAGCCTCGACCAGGAATATGGAAAGGATGTTCCCGCTGCTGTATCCCAAGGCCTTCAGGATTCCAATCTCTTTCGTCCTCTCCACGACGGTGGTGAACATAGTAGTCATGATTCCAATGAAGGCAACGAGTACCGATATTCCGGCGACCGCGCCCAGGATTGTCTCAATCCCGCCCGTGATCGTCTGAATGGTCGAGAGAATCGAAGTGACTGCTGTCACCCGGAGCTGCTGCCCATATTGGTTGGTAATCTCCGTCATCACCTGGTTGACAGTGTCGGTGGAGGTCGCGACGACTACGATACCGCTGTACCTGTTCGTGTGGAGTATCGTTTGTCCCGCTGTAAGCGGGACGAAGATTCCGTCGTCAGGGTTGATCAGGAAACCTTGCCCGAAGGGGCCATAGATGCCCCTCGCCACGAAGGATCTATCCCCCGACGCGCCCGTCGCACCGAAGCCGCCGAAGGCAGAAAACGACACGGTGACGATCTGGTTGAGCCCAATATTGGGGACGCCTGCCACGTTAGGGAAAGCAATTCTGTTCCCGACAATAGCTCCACCCAGGTCGTTGGCCGAGGGAACCGTGCCGTTCTGCAGAGAAAGGCCAGGGAGGACGAGGGCGAGCTGCGAGAAGTCGCCGGCCATCACCTGGACAGAAGTGGTCTGGGACCCTTGCGTGACCGTCCCTGTGAGGAGGTAGAAGGGCACCACCGCCTGCACGCCAGCCATCGCCTGGAGAGTGGGTATGTCAGTCGATGTGAGCGTGATGCCCCGCTCTGCAGGGGAGAGGAAGATGCTCGTCGTTCCCGTCTTCGCGAACTGGGCTGTGACCGCGTTGCTGAACCCCGCAGTCGCACCCACGAGGGCGACGATGGTCGCGGGCCCGATCACGATACCAAGAATGGTTAGGGCTGCCCTGAGCTTCCTGTCGGACATCGCCTTCCAAGCGAACCCTACCAGATCTTGGATGCGCAATTCGCTGCGACGCCCCGCTCAGATGACGTTAGAACTCTCCTTCCGTGACGCCCTGTTCCTCGAACGGGTGCGTCTGACGTACAAGGCCGAAGCGGCGACAGCAATCACTATCACAGCGGCGACGGCATACCTTAGCAGGTCCGCCGTGGAGGAGCTGACGCTGGAGCCAGTGGCAGACCCTGTGGTCAGCGAGCTCCCTTGGGAGGCCACCCCCAGCCTGACCTGAATCACGTGCTCATACTGAAGACTCTGCCCGTAGTCGTTCTTGTAGCTGGCCAGCAGCGTCAGGTTCAACTGCGGAGCCGACGAGGAGGAAGCTCTGTACGGGACGGTCACCGAGAAGGGCAAGGGTGTGTTCGGGTCCACCTCTCCGACGTAGTCCGTGCCTGTCGCCCCGCCTTGCACGCTCCCCGTGATTTGTAGGTAGTAAGCCGAACTCTGCCCTTCGTTCAGGAGCGTGCCGGCCACAGTGATGGAGGTGGCATCGGCTTGTGTCGCCGTCAGGCCCTGAATCACCAGGTCTATCGACCCCACAAGAACGAATCCAGGCGAGAATGTCTGGCTGTATTGATTGCCGAACTGGTCGGTGTAGGTGACAACAAGCGTGCCAGTGTACGCACCCTCAGCAGTCTCGGGGCCGCTGGTTACGTTGGCGTGGTACGTGATGCTCTGCCCAGGGGCTATCTTCAGGCCAGTCCGCGTGTACGTCGAATTGGCCGTGACGGCCAGGCCGGAGGGAACGCTGAGCGAGAACGTCGGCGAATAGACAGACTGCTGACCTGTGTTTGTGATCGTGAAAGAAACCGGTGACTCCTCGCCAGTCAAGAGCGAGTTGCTCGAAGTCACGACGGCTAGGGAAGTGCTCGTCGCGATGCTTGATGCGCTCAAGGTGTAGAAGCCAATTGTCTGGCTGGTGAAGGTGGACGTGCCGTAGGGGTCGACATACGAGTAGGCGAAGGTTAGCGTCGCTGCCGTTCCGGCGGCCGATGTCGGCGCGAACACCCTCACGGTGGCGTTCACGGAGGTGCCAGCAGGCAGAGCGGCCACCATCGGAATCTGGTTCAAGACGCTGAAGCCTGTCGAGGCTGTGATGGTGGCGTACACGCGTGTGACGTCGCCTGGGCCAAGGTTTGCGAGCACGATTTGCACGTGGTTGACCTGCCCGGGCACGAGTGACGCGGACGGGGATGTGAAACTCAGTATCGGCTCTGGTGCGCTCACAGTATGGAAGCCGACTGCCTGTGTCGCCACTTCGCTGTTCCCGTAGGCATCGTCATAGGTGGTGGTGAAAGTGAGGATGACAGCTGAACCCGCAGAGGATGAGGGCACGAAGACGTCTACGACCAACGGCGTCGAGGAGCCGCCCCCAAGAGAAGTGACGACCGGCAGAACCGTAAGCACGTTCCCTGCGGACGTTGAAACGGAGGGCTTGATCTGCGTGGCGGTGCCTGTGCCGCTGTTGCTAAGCGTGACGGCTACTGCGTTGACCTCTCCTGCGTTCAACGACGTCTGAGATGGCTGGAAGCTCAGTACGACCGTCCCAAGCAGGCTCAGCGTGAATGTGTCGGTCTCAGCGTTTACGGCGAGGCTGCCACCCGCGCTTGTGGTCCAAGTGAACTGGATGGGCATCGAGTATGTCCCAACCGATACTTTGTCCGCTATGGTAAGATTGTACTTCAGGTGGAAGATGGAAGATGCGGAGACGACGCCGGTGCCAGTTATTGGAGTGTTGTTCCCGCTCGTGTCGGTGAATCCTGCCGGCAACCGGAGCATCCCTATCACGGAGTTCGCGGCCGTACCCCCGGTGTACTCAATGTCAACGGTGAGGGGCACATTTGTCGAGCCGGGGCCAGCCGCGCCTGAGCTAGAGGACCAGTTGGCGCTGAGGACGACGAAGGTCGAGCTCGACGCAGTGACGTTGGGCATCCAAGGGATGGTGGATTGGACTGCGGCGAAGAGCACAAAGAGCGACACCAAGGAGACCCCTAGGGCTGATGTTCTCCTCCTTCTGTCGAAATGCGACACCGTACTTGGCCTCTTTCTTGGCGGGAGGCCCGACGCCATTAAAAGGCTGACGTGCCGACAATACGTGCTAGGCGCAGGTGGGAACGGTGCAGGTCCTACTCGATGTTGTTCGTGATGGTGCTGTCCCCGGACCTGGCCTGTTCTGCCTTCATCTCGCTCTACCCCTCGTATTCCACCAGGGGGTTCTCCGTGGCCCTGGCGAAGTCGTAGCCGCGCTTGACTGCTCTGACGTTCATGTCGATCAGCGCTGCCTTCCTGTCCGTCAGGAAGTGCACGAAGACAGACTTTATCACGTTCAGGTCGAACTCCTGAAGTGTAGCCGCCAAGTACACCCCGAACATCACGGAGTTTGCCAGGATTCTAGTGTCCTGCGTCCTTCCAGGCTCGTTCCCCAGCTCCACCGCTATCTCCGTCGCAGGGACCTTCATCGCATCGATGTCAGTCCTGGAAGTCTCCATCGGTATCAGTGAACTGTTCATCAGCAAAGTCCCTCCACTCTTCAGAAGCGCAACGTAGTCCATGGATGGTATGTTCATCACAATGAGGTAGTCAGGCTCCTCCGCGATTGGCGAATCAATCTCCTCGTCGGACGTGACGACATAGCACTTCACCTTCCCTCCTCTGGTCTCCGGTCCGTAGGAGGGGGTGTACGCAACGTGCTTCCCCCTGAGCAGATTCAGGTAGGCCACGTAGTTTCCCAGTTCCAGCACTCCCTGCCCGCCGTGCCCCGCGACAATCAGCTGGTTTTTCATACCTTCTCGACCCCGAACTTGTCCTTGTAGACTCCAGGAGGGAACGTCTTCGCCAGCACCTCCCACGCGTACTTCTTGGATTCGAGGACAGACATCTTCCAGTTGATGTTGCAGGTGCTGACCACCTCGACGAATGAGAATCCTCCCATCAGCTGCACCCTGAAGGCGTTCTCAACCACCTTCAGGCACTCAAGAGAACCGCGCGCGCTGTACAGACCCGTATCCCTGATTGGCTCCAGCGGGAGCACGACCCTCCTGACGTATGACGGGGCGTCGAGAGATGCAAGAAGCCTCGAAGCGTCGAGTGGCTGGCCAGTGTAGCTCACGTCCCTCCCATACGGCGACGTGGTCGTGACCATCCCGGCAGGCGTAGTCGGGGCCATCTGACCGCCAGTCATGCCGTATATCGCGTTATTGACTAGGAAGATTGTGACCGGTTCACCTCTGTTTGCCGCGTTCACCAGCTCCAGCAACCCGATTGAAACTGCGTCTCCGTCGCCCTGCACTGCGAAGACGACCAGGTCGGGTCTCACCCTCTTGATCCCAGCCATCACTGCGGGTGCCCTTCCATGGGGAGCTTGGACAGCGTCCGTGTTGATGTAGTCGTGCGCGAAAACGCTGCAGCCGACCGAGTCAACGAGGACAGTCTTCTCCCTCAAGTTCAACTTGTCGAGCGTACTAGCGATCAGCCTGGTCAGCGTCCCATGCTCGCATCCTGGACAGTAGTGCGTCTCCTTCTCTGTGAGGGTCGGAAGCCTACCCAGCTTGACCTCGTATTCGACCCTCGCGTTAACCAGTCTAGGCATTTGCCACCATCTCCTGCGTCCTTCTGATGATCTCGCCCGTTGTCGGCAGAAGACCACCCAGCTTCTGGATTGTGCCCACCCTGCTGGCGTCTCCGACGGCGAGCTTCACGTCGTAGACCATCTGGCCCATGTTCAACTCGACCACCTCGAACCTCCTTTTGGCCTCCGCCAACTTGGAGAGCTGTTTGTACGGGAAAGGAGAGAGCGTGATAGGCCTGAAGAGGCCAGCTCTGACACC